>NZ_JBLROA010000085.1:0-18791 GCF_047921505.1 Micromonospora sp. SL1-18
TTGCCGTTCGACCGCAGGGCGACAGGCACCCGTCCAGTATGCAGCATCGCGCCGTCTACTGCCCGCGCGGGTTGACGCGCTAACCCCAGCTAAAGCCCGGGTTCTGCGCGCTACGCATTTCGATCACCTGGCCGCCCAGCCGGCCGAGCAGGCCGCGGGGGAGGGCGAATGCGTGCGACGCCAGGCGGGACGGTCGGGGTTCCTCGCGGTTGGCCATGGATTACACCGTGGCGTTTCAAGTTGGCTTGAAGTCAAATAGTGCTGTGGCGGATCTGGTCCCGATCGGGGAGGCGGCGCGACGACTCGGGCTGAACACCTCGACGTTGCGTTACTACGAGGAGCGCGGATTGGTGCGGCCGGTGACGCGGCGGCACGGTAGCCGGATGTACGGTCCGCAGGAGATTCGGCGGTTGGCGTTCGTCCGTGCCGCGCAGCGCCTCGGCATGGCGCTGGACGACATCGCGGTGATCCTGTCGGGCCCGTCGGCCCGGTGGCGCGACGTCGTCCGTGGCCAGGTCCGTGCGCTCGACGAACAGATCGAGCGCGCCGGGGCGGCCCGTGAATTCCTCGGCCACGCACTGCGATGTCCCAGCGAGCACCCCGTCGACGAGTGCCCGCACCTGGGCGAGGTTCTCGACCGACAGGTCACCGCCACCGATGGGTAGCTGGGCGGCGCGGATTGGCGTCCCTCCGGTCGGACGGCGAAGGGACGCTTGACGATGGTTGTGGCACCCTTGACGGGTGCAGTCTCCGCTGACCGGCGTCGTGGTGGTCGTTGTGGTGCTCGCTGCGGCCAGCCTCTTCGGCTGGTGGCGCCGGCGTCGCGACGGCCGGTTCCGCCCGGTCGACGCGCCCGGCGACCAAGCGGCGTCGGATCCAGCGGCCGCCGTCCTGGCGGCCCTGGGCGTACGCCCCGGTGAGGTCACCATGGTGCAGTTCTCCGCCCCGGTCTGTGCTCCGTGCCGGGCCACCCGTCGGCTGCTCGAGGAGATCCGGGCGAGCGTTCACGGGGTCCAGTTGGTCGAGGTCGGCGTCGAGGAGCATCTCGACGCGGCGCGTCAGCTCGACGTCTGGCGCACCCCGACCGTGCTGGTGGTCGACGCGGACGGGCGCATTGTCCAGCGGGCCTCCGGCGTACCGGCCCGCGACGACCTCCGTGCGGCGCTCGCGCCGCTGCTTGCCGGGGCGCAGCGGTGACCGGCGTGGCGTTGACCCGGCGTCGGGTGGTGGACCATGGGCGGCTCGCGGCGAGTCTCTGTGCGTCGGTCCGTCGCGCCTGACGGACCTGACCCTGCGCGCCCGCCGCACCTCACCCGAGAAACGGAACTCTTATGCTGCTCGATCCTCGTGGGCCGCGGTTCGCCGCCGCCCTCACCACCGTCGTCCTTGCCGTCGCGCTGATCACCGGCTCGGGGCTGCTCGTGCTGGCCCAGGCGCTGGTCTTCGCGATCAGCGCCGCCACCCCCCGCCTCGGTCCGTACGGGCTGATCTACCGGGCCCTGGTGGCGCCTCGGCTGCGCCCGCCGGCTGAGCTGGAGCCGGCGGCTCCGGTCCGTTTCGCCCAGCTCGTCGGCCTGGCCTTCGCTGCGGCTGGCGCGGTGGGTTACCTGGCCGGTGTTCCGGTGCTCGGGCCGGTCGCCACTGGCGCGGCGCTCGCCGCCGCCTTCCTCAACGCCGCCTTCGCTCTCTGCCTGGGCTGCGAGAGCTACCTGGCGCTGCGCCGGCTGACCGGCCGTCCGCTCGCCGCCCGGGTCCCCGCCGGGAGGCGTTGAGTCTCGACCGGCCCGCCAGGGGTGGCGGCCGCCCGCCGGGTCGTCGACCTGAGCGTGTCGACGGCCGGTCGAGGCATCGCGCAGCACGACGAGTGACGCCGCCGCGCCCCTGGCGATCCTGGACGTGCCTACGCTGATCGCGGCCGGGCCGGATCGCGCGGGCATGGACGGCGGCGGAACGGGTAGGCGCGGCGCCAGGAGGCGGGCGCCTCCGGGATCGAGGGGGACCATGACAGCCGCCATCATCATCGCGCTGGTGATCATCTTCGTGATCGCGGTGATCGTGCTCTCGCTGAGTGTCCGGATGGTGCAGCAGTACCAATGCGGCGTGGTGTTCCGCTTCGGCCGGGTGCTGGAGCGGATCCGGCAACCCGGTCTCCACCTGATCATTCCGGTCGCGGACCGGATGGTGCGGGTCAGCATGCAGACCACGGTGATCGGGGTACCCGCGCAGGGCGTGATCACCCGCGACAACGTCACGCTCACCGTCGACGCGGTCGTCTACTACCGGGTGGTCGAGCCGGTGAAGGCGCTGGTCAACGTGCGGGACTACCCGGCGGCGGTGCTCCAGGTGGCGCAGACCGCGCTGCGGTCGGTGATCGGCAAGGCCGACCTCGACACCCTGCTGCGGGACCGCGACAAGATCAACGCCGAGCTGAAGGCGGTCATCGACGCGCCCACCGAGAAGCCGTGGGGCTTGCTCATCGAGCGGGTCGAGGTCAAGGACGTGTCGCTGCCCGAGGGGATGAAGCGGTCGATGTCCCGCCAGGCCGAGGCGGAGCGGGAGCGGCGGGCGCGTGTGATCGCCGCCGATGGTGAGTTCCAGGCGTCCCGCCGGCTCGCTGACGCCTCGCGGGCGATGGCGAACACGCCGGGGGCGTATCAGCTGCGGCTGTTGCAGACGGTGGTGGACGTGGCGGCCGAGAAGAACAGCACCCTGGTCATGCCGTTCCCGGTGGAGCTGCTGCAGTTCTTCCAGGAGTACGGACGGCGTGGCCGCGCGCAGGTGGCCCCCGGTGGGTCGGAGTCGACGGAGCAGGCCCCGGCGCTGGGCCCGACCACCGACCGGGTCGGGGCGGCTGCCGAGGGGGACGGGCATCGACCGCAGCAGTGACGGCAGGTGGCCGCGGAGTCGCCTGGATCGGCGTGGCCGCCTGGGTGGTCCTGGTCGGGTCGGCAGCCGCCGACCAACCGGCGTACGTGATCGGCACCCTGCCGCAGTTCGCACTCGCCGTGGTGGCCGCCGGCGCGCTCACCCTGCCGGCACCGCCCCGGCGGGCCCTGCGGGTGCTCGGCCGGCCCGGCGTCCGCCTGCCCGGAGCGGGTTCAGCGGTTGATAAGGCGGGGAGCCCTGGCCGTTCACGGCCGGGAGGAGCGCCATCACGGACCGGGGCGTTTTTGGTTCTCGATGTACTCCTTGACCACCGCGAGGGGCGTGCCGCCGCATGACCCGGGGAAGCTCGACGGTGACCACAGATGCTCGTCCCGCAGGTACGTGTGCAGGTGTCCGGCGAACTGGCGGCGTAGGTGTCGGGATGAGACGCCCTTGAGGCTGTTGACCAGCCGTGACCGGGCGACGCTCGGCGGGTGGTGGACGGGCAGGTGCAGGTGGTCGGCTTCGCTGTTGAACTCCCGTAGTTCGGTGCCGAAGTCCCGGCACACCTCGGCGGTGGCCTGTTGGCACCGGGCGAGGATCGGGTCGGTGGGGGCCCTACGCCGATGCTTCGTGGTGAAGACCGCGTGCGCGTAGGTGGTGGTAGACGACGCTTCTGCCGGGCCTGACATCGGGATCCGGGGCCCATTGTGGATATAGGCCAAATGATATGATTCTTGAGTGAAGTTGGTGGTGCAGGTGAAGCTCCTGCCGACGCCTGAGCAGGCGGCGGCGTTGGAGGCGACCCTGCGTGCCTGCAACACGGCAGCATCCGAGGTCGCGGTGCTGGCACGGGAGATCGACTGCTACCGCAACTACGACCTGCGCCGGCACGCCTACCACCGGATCAAGGACGACTACGGGCTTGGTGCGCAGGCCGCTCAGCATGTCATCAAGAAGGTCACCGACTCCTACAAGACGCTCGCGGGCAACCTGAAGGCCGGCCGCTACGGCAAGCCCGGATCGAAGCGCCGCCGCAAAGTCGAGACCAACCCGATCATGTTCGGTTGGGATGCCGCGCAGCCGTATGACGCGAGGATGCTGTCGTGGCAGCACGACGCCCGGACCGTATCCATCTGGACCGTGGACGGGCGGCTCAAGCAGGTCGCGTTCACCGGCTCGGCCGACCAGATCAAGGCCGTCGCCACCCATCGGGTCGGCGAGTCCGACCTGGTGCACCGGGACGGCATGTGGTTCCTGTACGTCGCGGTGGAGGTGGACCAGCCGCGGGTTTACGAGCCGGACGAGTTCCTTGGTGTCGACATGGGCATTGCGAACATCGCCTACGACTCCGACGACACCCGTTACGCCGGTAGCAAGCTCAACGGCTACCGGCGCCGCCAGCAGCGGCTCAGGATGCGGTTGCAGGAGAAAGGCACGAAATCGGCGAAACGGCTCCTGGCCCGCCGCCGGAAGAAGGAAACACGGCACGCCGCGAACGTCAACCACATCATCGCGAAGAGCATCGTGACCGAGGCTGCACGCACCGGCCGTGGAATTGCCGTCGAGAAACTGACGGGGATCCGCGACCGGGTCCGGCTGCGCAAGCCCCAACGGGTCACGCTGCACTCGTGGGCGTTCCAGCAACTCGGCGCGTTCCTGGTCTACAAGGCGCGCCGGGCGGGTGTACCGCTGGTCCAGGTCGACCCCCGGTACACCTCCCAGACCTGCGCAGCGTGCGGGTATCGGGATAAACGGAACCGACCCAACCAGGAGACCTTCCACTGTCGGTCGTGCGGGGTCGTTGCCCACGCTGACCACAATGCGGCTCGCAACATCGCTTCGCGTGGTGTCGTGAGCTGGGGCGCAGTCAATCGCCCACACGCGGCCTAGCCTCACAGCCAGCGAGGACAGTGATCCGCAAACCCGCCCATTTCATGGGCGGGTAGTTGATTCAAGCAGGTCGCCGGTGGGCAGGGGTAGCCCCGGCAGCGGCGAAGAGGGCAAGGGCAGGGGCAGTTGGGGCAACGGCAGCAGCGGGCTCCGGGCCTCGCTCGGCTCGGCGCCTGACGTACCCGGCTGGGAGGGCATCGGCGCGGGCGCCGACGTGGCAGTGTTCCCCGGCCGGGGGGTGGAGCTGGTCGGCCGCCCGCTCGGCGTGCGGGAGGGCGAGGGCGAGCCGGCCGTCGGCGCAACGGTGCTCGGGGTGGCCCTCAGCTGCGCCGACAGGGCGTCGAGCTCGCCGCGCAGCCGGTCCACGGCGGACGGGTCGGTGACGACGGTCAGCTCCTCGCGGGCCTGGTCGACCAGTTGCCGGGCCTGGTCGGGCCGCCCGGCGGCCAGCGCGGCCCGGGCCTCGGCGATGGTCCGTTCGACGACCCGCACCTCGGCCTGCTGCGGGTACAGCAGCTTCGCCAACGACCACAGTGGGCTGCCCGGCTCCGCGCTGCGGCTGCCGATGCCCAGCCCGGAAACCAGGGCGAGGAACGCGGCCGCGGCCGCGGCGAGGCGCAGCGTCCAGGGCCGGGGCCGGCGGGAAGGGGCGTCCGGGCGGAGCGGGACCGTTGCCGCGGATGCCGGCGCGTCTGCGTCCGCGACCGGTGGGCGGAGGTGCGCCGGCTCGGGGGCGCCGTGGGTCAGGTCGGCGTGCCAGGCGGCGAGCAGCGCTGCCAACTCGTCGTCGGCCGGCGTTGCCTCGCCCTTGCCCAGCGCGTCGAGCAGCATGTCGTCGCGGGTGAGCACGTCGAGGTCCAGCGCCTTTTCGCCGGCGCCCGGCGTGCGCTCGCTGATGCCTCCGCCCTGAGGTTCATCGGCGCTGTGCTGATGATTCGTTCGCTGGCGCTTGCTCATGCCGCCACCTCGTCCAACGCGTCCCCGGCAAGGTTACGGAGCCGGGTCAGGGCCCGGGACTGGGCCATCCGCACGGCTGCCGCGGACATTCCGACGATCGTCCCCACCTCTTCCGCGGACAGACCCACCGCGACCCGCAGCAGGACGATCTCCCGTTGCGTGTCGGGCAGCCGGTTCAGCAGCGCCGACAGCCGGCGCGCGAGGTCGGTCGCGACCGCCTGCGCTTCCGGCCCGGGGGCGGTGTCGGGCTCATCCAGCGGGGTGTCGGTCGAGGTGACGGCGGAGTCCCGGATGGCGGCGCGCTGGGCGTCGGCCACCTTGTGCGCGGCGATGCGGTACACGAACGCGGCGAAGGGGACGCCCTGCTCCTGATACCGGGGCAGGGCCCGCAGGACCGCCAGGCACACCTCCTGGGCGACGTCGTCGGCCGTGGTGTACGCCCCGCCGACGCGGCCGAGCCGGCCGCGGCAGTAGCGGACCAGGCCCGGGCGTACGTCGGTGAGCAGCTCCGCCATCGCGCCCCGGTCACCGTGGACGGCCCGACGGACCAGCTCTGGATCGACTGCTCGAAACATGCGGCTGCGAGACACCTTCATTGCCGACGAATAAGCGCACCGTACTGAAGCCGTCTGGTTTCCGCACCTCTCACGCTGGGTAGCGAGGCGACGCCGAAACGAAGTCGAGGCGAAACTGTTGCGTCTTGCCTGATCCCGGCGATGTCTTAAGGCAGAACGGGCGACGGGAGGGGTCGATGGGCGTCGAGGTGGCCGTGCAGGGACTGACGAAGTCCTTCGGTGGCCAGCCCGTGTGGTCGGACGTCACCCTGACCCTGCCGGCCGGGGAGATATCCGTCCTGCTGGGACCGTCCGGCACGGGCAAGTCGGTGTTCCTCAAGACGCTGGTGGGTCTGCTGCGCCCGGACCGGGGCGACATCTGGATCGAGGGACAGAATTTGCCCCGACTGTCGGAACGGGCGCTGTACGAGGTGCGCAAGTTGTTCGGCGTGCTGTTCCAGGACGGTGCCCTGTTCGGCTCCATGAACATTTACGACAATGTGGCGTTCCCGCTGCGCGAGCACACCCGCAAGACCGAATCGCAGATCCGTGTGCTGGTCAACGAGAAGCTCGACATGGTGGGCCTGGGTGGCGCGGAGAAGAAGCTGCCCGGCGAGATCTCCGGCGGCATGCGCAAGCGGGCCGGCCTGGCCCGGGCGCTGGTGCTCGACCCGCGGATCATCCTCTTCGACGAGCCGGATTCCGGGTTGGACCCGGTCCGCACCGCCTACCTCAACCAGCTCATCATCGACCTCAACCAGCGTACCGAGGCGACGTTCCTGATCGTCACCCACGACATCAACACCGCCCGGACGGTGCCGGACAACATCGGCCTGATCTACCACGGGCACCTGGCCATGTTCGGGCCGCGGGAGATGCTGCTGTCCAGCACCGAGCCGGTGGTCCGGCAGTTCCTCAACGCCCAGCGGATCGGCCCGATCGGCATGGCGGAGGAGAAGGACGCCGACGAACTGGCCGCCGAGGCGGAGTCCGGGGTGGAGCTGCCACCGCTGCCGCCGATCCCGTTGCAACTGCAGCCCTCGGACGGGCTGCCCCGGCGGGCCGAGCGGCCGCCCGGGCAGTGGTGCCGCGAGCACGGCGTCGCCCCGCCTCCCGCGTCCTTCGAGGGCCGCTGGGACGAGGCACGACCCACCATCGACCTGGGCCCGCACCTCACCACCGGCGGGCGCCACCCGCGGGAGGTGACCGGATGAGCCCGCCCGTGACGCCCGTACGCAGCTCCGGCGAGTTCTTCGCGTTCTGTCTGGACACCCTGCGCGGCCTGGGCCGCCGGCCGGTGCAGGTCCGCGAGTTCGTCCAACAGGCCTGGTTCATCAGCTCGGTGTCGATCCTGCCCGCCGCGCTGGTGTCGATCCCGTTCGGCGCCGTCATCGCCCTCCAGCTCGGCTCGCTGGCCCGTCAGCTCGGCGCGCAGTCGTTCACCGGCGCCACGTCGGTGCTCGCCGTGGTCCGCGAGGCCGGCCCGATCGTCACCGCCCTGATCATCGCCGGCGCCGGCGGCTCGGCGATCTGCGCCGACCTGGGCGCCCGGAAGATCCGCGAGGAACTGGACGCCATGCAGGTCCTCGGCATCGACCCGATCCACCGCCTGGTGGTGCCCCGGGTGCTCGCCTCGATGCTGGTCGCCGTCCTGCTCAACGGGCTGGTCAGTGTCGTCGGCGTGATCGGCGGATACGCGTTCAACGTCGTCCTGCAGGGCGGCACCCCGGGCGCGTACGTGGCCAGCTTCCAGGCCCTCGGGCAACTACCCGACCTGCTCGTCGGCGAGGTGAAGGCGGTGCTGTTCGGGGCGGCCGCCGCGCTGGTCGCCTGCTACAAGGGGATGACCGCGAAGGGCGGGCCGAAGGGCGTCGGCGACGCGGTCAACCAGAGCGTCGTGATCACCTTCATGCTGCTGTTCGCGCTGAACTTCCTCGTCACGGCCGCGTACTTCCAGGTCGTACCGCAGAAGGGAAGTTGACATGACCCCCCTGCGCCACCTCGACGACCTCGGCGGCCAGCTCGCCTTCCATCTGCGCGCCCTCGCCTGGACACCGCGCACCCTGCGCCGCTACAAGCGCGAGGTGATCCGCCTGCTGGCCGAGGTCAGCTTCGGCACCGGCGCTCTCGCCGTGTTCGGCGGCACGGTCGGCGTGATCTCCTTCCTGACCTTCTTCACCGGCACGGAGGTCGGGCTGCAGGGCTACCAGGCGCTCGACCAGATCGGCAGCAGCGCCTTCACCGGCTTCGTCTCGGCGTACTTCAACACCCGGGAGATCTCGCCGCTGGTGGCCGCGCTGGCCCTGTCGGCCACCGTCGGCTCCGGGTTCACTGCCCAGCTGGGCGCCATGCGGATCTCCGAGGAGGTCGACGCGCTCGAGGTGATGGGCGTGCCGTCGCTGCCGTTCCTGGTCACCACCCGGATGATCGCCGGGTTCATCGCGGTCGTCCCGCTGTACGTGATCGGCCTGCTCGCCAGCTACCTGGCCACCCGCACCATCGCCGTCGGCTACTTCGGGCAGTCCGCCGGCACCTACGACTACTACTTCCACCTGTTCCTGCCGCCCGGGGACGTGCTCTGGTCGTTCGGCAAGGTGCTGGTGTTCAGCGTGATCGTGGTGCTGGTGCACTGCTGGTACGGCTACACCGCCCAGGGCGGGCCGGCCGCGGTCGGCGTCGCCGTCGGGCGGGCCGTGCGTACCGCCATCGTCGCGGTCAACGTCGTCGACTTCTTCCTGTCGCTGGCCATCTGGGGCGCCACCACCACCGTCCGGATCGCGGGGTGAGCATGAGACATCGGATCCTCGGCATCGCCTTCGTCGCCGTGCTGGCCGTGGCGTTGACCGCCTCCGTGCTGCAGTACCGCAAGGCGTTCACGCCGGTCGACCGGGTCACTCTGCACGCCGACCGTGCCGGCCTGCAACTGCTCGAAGGTGCCGACGTCAAGGTACGCGGCGTGGTGGTCGGCGACGTCCGTTCGGTACGCAGCGTCGGCGCCGGCGCGGTCATCGGCCTCGCGCTCGACCCGGCCACCTCCGACCGGATCCCCGCCGACGTCACCGCCCGACTGCTGCCCAAGACCCTCTTCGGCGAGCGGTACGTCGAGCTCGTCCCACCGTCGATCAGCACCGCCGGACCGATCCGCGACGGCGCGGTCATCGACCAGGACCGCAGCCGCACCGCCATCGAGCTGGAACGGGTGCTCGACCAGGCGCTGCCGCTGCTGCAGTCGATCCGACCCGACCAGCTCGCCGCCACCCTCGGCGCGATCGCCACCGCCCTGGAGGGACGCGGCGACCAGCTCGGCGCGAACCTCACCCGGCTCGACGCGTACCTGCGGCAGCTCAACCCGCAGCTGCCCACCATCGCCGAGGACGTCCGCCAACTCGCCGCCGTGCTGGACGGTTACGACGCCGCCCTGCCCGACCTGCTCGCCCTGCTGCGCGACGTCACCGTCACCGCCGCCACGGTCGCCGACCAGCGCACCCAGCTCGCGGCGTTCCTCGCCGACACCACCGACACCGCCGACACCGCCCGCGGCTTCCTCGACCGGCACGGCGACCAGCTCATCCGCCTCGGCCAGGTCAGCCGGCCGGTGCTGGAACTGCTCGCCACCTACGCCCCCGAGTACCCGTGCCTGGTCAGCGGACTGGTCGCCCTGCAACCCCGGGTCGAGGAGGTCTTCCGCGGCGGCCGGATGCACATCACCATGGAGGTCACCCGCGACGGTGGCCCGTACGAGCGGGGCCGCGACGAGCCGGCCTACGCCGCCCACGGCGGCCCGAACTGCCGGCATCTGCCCGACCCGCTGGTGCCCGCACCGGAGGTGCCCGTCGCCGACGGCTACGACTACCGCGGCACCCGGGCCCGCCCGCTGCTGCCCGTCGGGCTGCCGGCCGCGCCCCTTGCCGGCGCCCCGACCGGCACCCCGGCGATGGGTCAGGCCGGCACCACCGAGGAGCAGGCCCTGGTCAAACCCCTCGTGGGCGGGCTCACCGGCACGCCCCCGGCCGAGGTGCCCGACATCGCGGTCCTGCTGTGGGGGCCGCTGCTGCGGGGCGCGGTGGTGAACGCGCGATGACCGGGAAGACGACGCCCGCGCTGGTCAAGCTGGCGATCTTCGCCGTGGTGACGCTGCTGGCCACCGGGTTGCTCGCCCAGACCCTCGGCGCGTTCCCGCCCGACGGGCTCACCTACCGGGCCCGGTTCACCGACGTCACCGGGCTGCTACCCGGCGACGACGTGCGCATCGCCGGGGTGCGGGTCGGCAAGGTCAGCGACATCGCCGTGGTCGACGACAGCATCGCCGAGGTCGCCTTCACCGTCGACCGCGACGTACCGCTGGCCACCAGCGTCCGCGCCGCCATCCGTTACCGCAACCTGGTCGGCCAGCGCTACCTGGCGCTGACCGAGGGACCGGGCGACGGGCGGCCGCTGCGGGCCGACGGGCTGATCCCGCTCACCCAGACCAAACCGGCGCTGGACCTGACCGCGCTGTTCAACGGGTTCCGGCCGCTGTTCACCGCGCTCAACCCGACCGACGTCAACAAGCTGGCATACGAGATCATCCAGGTGCTGCAGGGCGAGGGCGGCACCGTGGCCAGCCTGCTGCGCCGTACCGCCTCGCTGACCAACACCCTCGCCGACCGCGACGCCGTGATCGGCCGAGTCGTCACCAACCTCAACGACGTCCTGTCCACCCTGGCCAGCCACGACCGGGAGCTGGACCAGAGCGTCACCCAGCTCCAGCAGTTCGTCTCCGGCCTGTCCGCCGATCGCACCGCCATCGGCGAGGCGTTGGTCAACCTCGCCGACCTGACCGACACCACCGCCGGGCTGCTGCGCCAGACCCGGCCGCCGCTGGCCGCCGACGTGCGCGCCCTCGACGACCTGGCCGGCACCCTCGACCGCAACTCCGCCGCCATCGACGCCACCCTCGGCAGGATGCCGGAGCGCTACGAGTCACTGACCCGGGTCGCCTCGTACGGCTCCTGGTTCAACTTCTACCTCTGCGACTTCGACGGCCGGGTGGCCGTCGCCGGCCGGGCGCCGCTGACCACACCCGCAGTCAGCGCCACCGCCGCCCGCTGCGCCACCGGAGGCAGCCAGTGAAACCCTTCCGCGAACGAAACCCGGTTGTCGTCGGCGCCATCGGGCTGACCGTGATCTTCGCCGCCCTGCTCGGCGCCTTCCAGCTCGACCGGCTCGCCGCGCTGACCGGCCGCACCTACCAGGCGGCGTTCCACGACGCCAGCGGTCTCGCCACCGGCAACGAGGTCCGGGTGGCCGGGGTACGCGTCGGCGCGGTCACCGCCGTGGAACTGGCCCACGACCCCCAGCCGTACGTGCGGGTCCGCTTCCGGGTCGACGACGACGGCGTACGCCTCGGCCGCGACACCGGCGCCACCATCCGGATCAAAACCGTGCTCGGCCAGAAATACCTCGCCCTAGCCCCGGCGGGACCGGGCAAGCTGCCGGAGCACGCGCAGATCCCGCTCGACCGTACCGCCGCCCCGTTCGACGTGGTGCAGGCCGTCACCGGGCTCGCCGGCACCCTCGACAAGATCGACACCGAGCAGTTGGCACAGGCGTTCACCACCCTGTCCGAGACCTTCGCCGACACCCCCGCCAGCATCAGCACCTCGCTGACCGGCCTGTCCCGGCTGTCCCGCACCGTCGCCAGCCGCGACGCCGAGCTGCGGACCCTGCTCACGCGCGCCCGGGACGTCACCGGCGTGCTCGCGCAACGCGACGAGGAGTTCCGCAAGCTGGTCACCGACGGGGAGAAGCTACTCACCGAGGTCAAACGCCGCCGCGACGCGATCCACCAGCTTCTCGTCGGCACCGACCAGCTCGCCACCCAACTGTCCGGGCTGGTCGCCGACAACCGCAACCAGCTCGAACCGGCCCTGCGCAAGCTGCGCGACGTGGTCGCCGTCCTACAACGCAACCGCGACGACCTGGAGCTGACCATCAAGCGGATGGGGCCATTCGTCACCGCGTTCGCCAACGTGACCGGCAACGGCCGCTGGTTCGACTCCTACGTCGACGGCCTGCTCCAGCCGTACCTGCCCACGACGGGAGGACGCTGATGCCCGGTCCGGTCCAGCGCTGGCGACGCCCGATCGCCGCGGCCGCCGTCCTGCTCACCGCCCTCGCCGTCGGCGCGGTCGTCTGGCGGCACGAGACCCCACAGCGGCGGGTCGTCGCCCACTTCACCCGCGCGGTCGGGGTCTACCCCGGATCCGACGTCCGGGTGCTCGGGGTACGCGTCGGCGAGGTCGAGAAGGTCGTCCCCGAGGGGCGCACCGTCCGCGTCGAGATGCGCTACGACCCGACGCTGCGGATCCCCGCCGACGCCCAGGCGCTGATCGTCCCGCCCAGCGTGGTCAGCGACCGGTACGTCCAGTTCACCCCGGCCTTCACCGGCGGACCCGCGCTCGACGACGACGCCGACATTCCGGTCGGGCGGACCGCCGCGCCGATGGAGATCGACGACATCTACCAGGCGCTCGACGACTTCAACAAGGCACTCGGCCCGCACGGCGCCAACGCCGACGGCGCCCTCTCCGACCTGGTCGCCACCGGCCGGGCCAACCTCGACGGCAACGGCGCCGACCTGCACGACGCCCTCGACGGGCTGTCCCGCGCACTGACCACCCTCTCCGCCGGGCGCGGCGACCTGTTCACCACGGTGGCCAACCTGCAACGCTTCACCACCGCACTCGCGCGCAGCGACGAGCAGGTACGCCGCTTCAACCAGCAGCTCGCCGACGTCGCCGAACAGCTCGCGGGGGAGAAGGAGGAACTCGCCGCCGCCCTGCGTAATCTGGCCGGCGCGCTGGCCGACGTCACCGAGTTCGTCCGGCAGAACCGGACCGCGCTCACCTCGAACGTCACCGCGCTGGCCGACATCACCCGCGTCCTGGTCCGCCAGCAGCAGGCCGTCATCCAGATCCTCGACGTCGCCCCGCTGGTGGTCAGCAACCTCAACCTCGTCTACAACCGGCGCTCGGGGACGCTGGACACCCGCGACAACCCGCTCGGCCCGTACGACGCGGCCAGCTTCGTCTGCTCGCTGATGGCGGACCAGCTCCCTGTCACCGACGTGCCGGCGAAGTGCACCGCGCTCGCGCAGACCCTGCGTGCCCGCGATCTGCCCCTGACCGACCAGCTGCGCAAGCTGCTCAAGCTGCCGCCCGGCGCCCCGGTGGCCGGCGGGTTCCCACCGGGTCCCACCACCTCCACCGGTGCGCCGACCCCCGATGGGGCGCCGGGCGGCCTCCTGCCTTCCATCACCAGCGACCCGACGCTCGGCGGCATCCTGCGGGGACCGGCATGAGCGCCCGGCTC
The DNA here is from genome assembly GCF_047921505.1 of Micromonospora sp. SL1-18. NCBI lineage: Bacteria > Bacillati > Actinomycetota > Actinomycetes > Micromonosporales > Micromonosporaceae > Micromonospora > Micromonospora sp. SL1-18. Next base: position 13,623 of record NZ_JBLROA010000085.1, read on the forward strand.
GTCCGACTGCTGGCCGGCGCGCTCGCGGTGGCGCTGCTCCCCGCCGGCTGCGGCCTGCCCGAGGTCGCCGACCTGCCGCTGCCCGGCGGCCGGCCGGCCGGCGACGGCTACACGGTCACCGCCGAGTTCACCGACGTGCTCGACCTGGTGCCGCGAGCCGCCGTCAAGGTCGACGACGTCACTGTCGGCAGCGTGGAGAAGATCTCCCTGTCCGGCTGGCACGCCCGGGTCCGGCTGCGCCTCGACCGCGCGGTGCGGCTGCCCGCCAACGCCATCGCCGCCGTACGCCAGAGCAGCCTGCTCGGCGAGAAGTACGTCACGGTGGCCCCGCCGCCCACCGAACCGGCCCGCGGCCGGCTCGCCGACGGCGACGTCATCCCGCTGTCCCGCACCACCCGCGGCGCCGAGGTCGAGGAGGTCCTCGCCGCCCTCGGCCTGCTGCTCAACGGCGGTGGCCTGGCCCAGCTGCGGACCATCAACACCGAACTCGGCGCAGCCCTCGCCGGCCGTGAACCCGCCCTCCGCGACACCCTGGCCCAGCTCGACACCTTCCTGGCCGGCCTCGACCGGCAGAAGGCCGACATCGTCCGGGCCATCGACGCCCTGGACCGGCTCACCGGCCGCCTCGCCCGGCAACGGCAGGTCGTCGGCGAGGCGCTCGACTCCCTCGCGCCCGGCCTGACCGTCCTCGCCGCGCAACGCGCCCAGCTCACCAGGGCACTCACCGCCCTCGGCCAGCTCGGCACGGTCGGCACCCGGGTCGTCGAACGCAGCCGGGAAGACACCGTGGCCAGCGTGAAGGCGCTGCAACCCATCCTCGAACAGCTCGCCCGGGCCGGCGACGACCTGCCGAAGTCCCTGGACTTCATGCTGTCGTACCCGTTCCCGCCCAACGTCACCGGCGCGATCGTCGGCGACTTCGTCAACCTCTCCATCACCGCCGACCTGGACGCCGCCAGCATCCTGGCCAACCTGGTGGCCGCCGCACCGGCCCCGGCCGGCCGGGGCACCCGACCGAACATCCCGGCCACGCCTCGGCAGTCCACCGGCGGCGGCCCCACCTCGCCAGGCGGCAAGCCGAGTGGCAAGCCCGGCAGCGGGATTCTCCCCGAGCTGCCGCTGACCGGGTGCCTGCCGGACCTCCTCAAGGACCTCCCGGCCATCTGGACCCCGCCGAAGGAGTGCGGGCTGCCGGAGGGCTGCCAGCTGCTCAAGCCGGGCTCGACGGTGCCCCTTGGGGGGCTGCTGCTGCCCAAGGGTGTCGTGCCGCCCGGTACCGCGTTCGCCGCCGGCACCGAGCTGCCGGACGGCACCGTGCTCACCGCCGACTGCGTGCTGCCGCTGACCGGCGCGGTCACCGGTCAGATCGGCGGCCTGCTCGACATCCTCGGTGGAGGGTTGATCCAGTGATCGGACGTACCGCGAAACTCCAGGTCATCGCCTTCGTGCTGGTGAGCGTCCTCGGCATCGGCTACGTAGGGATCCGCTACGTCGGCCTCGGCGACCGGCTCCTCGGCGTCGGCTACGTGGTCCACGTGGACCTCGCCCGCGCCGGCGGCCTGTTCGACAACGCCCCGGTCACCTACCGCGGCGTACCCGTCGGCCGGGTCACCGCCGTCGAGCTGCGCCGCGACGGGGTCCGCGCCGACCTGCGCATCGACCGCGGCGTACGGGTGCCCGACGCCCTGCGGGCCGTGGTCACCCAACGCTCCGCCGTCGGCGAGCAGTACCTCGACCTGCGACCCGACCGCGACGGTGGGCCCTACCTCGCCGACGGCGCGGTCATCCCGGCCGACCGGACCGGGCTCCCGCTCGCCCCGGAGACCCTGCTGACCAACCTGGACGCCCTGGTCCGCTCGGTCGACCCGGACGACCTGGCCGTGCTGATCACCGAGCTGGGTGCCGCATTCGAGGGCAACGAGCAGGCCCTCGCCCGGATCCTCGACGCCGGCGACGCCCTGCTCACCGAGGCAGACACCCATCTGCCCGAGACGCTCACGCTGATCCGCGACGCCCGGACCGTGCTCACCACCCAGGCGGAGTCCGCCGAGGCGTTGCGCCGCTGGTCGGCCGGCCTGGCGCAGCTCGCCGCCACCGTCCGCGCCGCCGACCCGGACCTGCGCCGGCTGCTGGCCACCGGGCCGCCGGCCGGCGCCGAACTGCGGGCGCTGCTGCGCGGCCTGGACCCGGACATCGGGACCCTGCTCAGCAACCTGGTCACCGTCAACGGCATCGCCGCCCGGCGACTGCCCGGCATCGAGCAGCTCCTGGTGACGTATCCCATCGTGGTGGCCGGCGGGTTCACCGTCACCCCGGGCGACGGCACCGCGCACTTCGGCCTCGTGGTGAACGCGAACGACCCGCCGTCCTGCGTCTACCGGGGCGGCAGCACCCAGTGCGGCGCCACCGAACGCGCGGCGGGCGCGAGCGTACGCGGGGCGCAGAACGCACCCCGACCCCCGGGCCGGGAGCCTGCGCCGCCGCCGTCCGACGAGGGCACCACGACCGGGTACGACCCGACGACCGGCCTGGTGCTCGGCTCCGACGGCCGCCCGTTGCAGTTGGGCGGGACCGGAGGCCAGTATCAGACGGCCGGTGACCAGTCCTGGAAACAGCTGTTGCTCGCCGGGGTGACCCGGTGACCGGCGTACCGGAGGAGGTGGCGGTGACCAGCCGCAGAAAACCCATTCTGAAAGTCATCAAGGGCGCCAAGGCGGGTGGCCCGACCCCGGCCCGACGCCGCCTGGTCACCCGGCCCGTACCCCGGCCGGCCGAGCCGATCGAGCAGGTGCTGGAACGCCTCGACCAGGAGCCGGTGGAGGACCCCGCGAAGGCCGACGATCTGACCGTCGTCGACGACCCCGCCGAGGGCACGGACCTGCCCGACCCGGAGCCGGCCCGGCCCGACGCGGACGCCGACGCCGAGGGCACGGACCTGCCCGACCCGGAGCCGGCCCGGACCGACGCCGACGCCGAGGGGGACAGCAAGGGGGACGGCAAGGACGACTCCCCGACCGTGGCCAAGCCCGCCACCCCCGGCCGGGGCCGCGCACTGACCGCCCTACTCGTCGTGCTGCTCGCCGCCGCCCTGGCCGGCGCCGGCAGCTACGGCCACCGCTGGTACGTCGACCGGGCCACCGACCAAGCCCAACGGGAGGCCGTCGCCGCCGCCCGGCAGGCCGCCGTCAACTTCGTCTCGGTCAGCGCCGCCAGCGTCGACCGGGACCTGCAACGCGTCACGGCCGGCGCGACGGGTGACTTCAAGGACGAGTTCACCCGCGGCCAGGCGCAGGTACGCGCGGCGGTGGTGGAGAACAAGGTCCAGTCGCAGGGCAGCGTGCTGCGCGCCGCACTGGTCTCCGGGGACCGCCGGCACGCGGTCGTGCTGGTGGCGGTCGACGCCATCGTGAAGAACGTGAAGGCACCCGACGGGCACTCGTCGCACTACCGGATCCAGCTCGACCTGGTGCGGGACCGGGACTCGGGCGACTGGCTGGTGTTCAAGCTCCAGTTCGTCGGCTGACCCGAAAGGAGAAGACTCATGCGTGTCCCGACCGTCCTGCGTCGGCGCCCGGCGCGGATCCGAGCCGTGCCCGCACTCGCCGTCGCGGTCGTGCTGGTGGCGGCCGTGGCCCTCGCCGCCTGGTACGCCGACCACCGCGCCGACCAGCGCGACCGGGCCGTACGCCAGGCCCTGGCCACCGCGCCCGCCGCCGCCAAGGCCCTCTTCTCCTACGACTACCGCACCTTCGACGACAGCATCGCCAACGGCCGCACCTTCGCCACCGGCGCGTTCGCCGACGAGTACGCGCAGACCACCACCGCGCTCAAGCAGACCGCCACGAAACAGCAGGCGGTCGTGCTCGCCGAGGTCTCCGCCACCGGCGTCATCAGCGCCGACACCGACCGGGTCGAACTGCTGCTCTACCTCAACCAGTACCGGCGCAACGTGACCACGGCGGGGGAGAAGGTCGACCAGAACCGGGTCGTCCTCACCATGGTCCCGGTCGACGGGGAATGGAAGGTCGTCAAGGCCACCGCGATCTGACCGCGTTTCCTCCGCGCCTGCTCAGGGTAGGTCCTCACGGGACTGCTGTGAACATCCGTGGAGGCCCTCGATGAGAGACAACTTCGGCGACGCGTTCCGCTCGGTGCTGCTGTTCCTGCCCAAGGCGGTCGCCTTCGTCGCGATCCTGGTGGTCGGCTGGCTGATCGCCAAGGCCGTGCTGAAGATCGTGGACAAGGTCCTGGAGCGGGTGCGCTTCGACCGGATCGTCGAGCGCGGCGGCATCAAGACCGCCCTGGCCCGCTCGAGGTACGACGCCAGCGACATCGTCGCCAAGCTCGCCTACTACGCGGTGCTGCTGGTGGCCCTCCAGCTCGCGTTCGGCATCTGGGGCCCGAACCCGATCTCGGACCTGATCCACGGCGTGGTGGCGTGGCTGCCCCAGGCGTTCGTCGCCATCGTCATCGTGGTGGTGGCCGCGGCCATCGCCAGGGCGGTGAAGGACATCATCGCCAGCGTCCTCGGCGGCCTCTCCTACGGCCGGGTGCTGGCCAACATCGCCTCGGTGTTCGTCCTGGGCCTGGGCGTCATCGCCGCGCTCAACCAGATCGGGGTGGCCACCACGGTGACCACCCCGGTGCTGATCGCCGTCCTCGCCACGATCGGTGGCATCCTGGTGGTCGGCGTCGGCGGCGGTCTGGTCCGCCCGATGCAGGGCCGCTGGGAGAGCTGGCTGTCCCACGCCGAGGAAGAGTCGTCGACCATCGCCACCCATGCCCGGGCGTACCAGGCCGGGCGGCGGGACGTCGAGGCCCAGCGGGCCGCCCCGGACGGCGCGGCGGAGGCCACCCAGCCGGTGCCGCCGTACGCCGATTCTGAGCGCACCCAGCCGGTCGCGCCCCGGCAGCCGACCGCCGAGCAGGCGGCGGACGACGAGGCCACGATGGTCATCCCGCAGGCGAACGTGCGGAAGTCCCGCCGCTGACCACCGTGCCGTCCGGCCGGGGTGGGGCCCGACGGTCCCACCCCGGCGCTCGGTCGAGCGGATCGTCGCCTCCCTCGTGCTCGGCCGCGGGGGGGGCGACACCCTCGCCGGGGCAGCGGGGCCGACGCGTGCGGCCGGTGCCCGATAGCATCGCCGCTTGACATCCTCCCGGTCCCGA
>NZ_JBLROA010000086.1:0-18035 GCF_047921505.1 Micromonospora sp. SL1-18
GCGGCGGCTTACGGGTCCAGCCGCCAGACCCCGAACTCCCCGCCCTCCCGGCGGCATACCAGCACCGAGCCGGGGGCCTGGCACTCACCGACTACGTCAGGTATCGCCCCGAGGGTCCGCACGCCGTCCTCCGCCGGGTCGAGTCTCGCCACCAGTTGCCGCCCGTCGGCGAGTCGCTGCTGGCCGACTGGTGCCTCGTCCCACGCGGACCCGAAGGACAGCTGCCACCGGCCCAGGTGCCGTCGGACCCGCCCGGTGCCGCCGTCCACCACCACGAAATCGCCCGACCCCGGTCGCTCGGATGCTCCGAGCAGCAACCGATCGCCGGCCGCGGCGACGACGAGCAGATGGTCTCCCTCCCACCGGGTCTGGCCGGTCGCCGGGTCGAGCACCCGCAACCTGCCATCATGTGCCTGTAGACAGACCAGGTCGCCACACGCGGAGAGGTCGGACTCTGCGGCCGGACCCAACGCATGGGACCACCGCCGGGTCATGGACCCGACGTCGTAGGCTGTGACCACGCGGTCGCCCTCACGGATCAGCAGGAGGTCGCCGACGAACTGGGCGCGCCGGGGCTGATCTGCGGCGGGCGGTGGCAGGGCCAGCGCCCCCAGCAGGTCACCGGATTCCGGGTCGCGCACCTCCACTCGGCGTGCCGTCTCCAGCAGCATCAGGTCGGCCACCCCGCTCCGAGTACGCAAACCGACCCAGGCGGCGGGCCGGGCCCACCGGTCGACGCCGATGGCCGGGTCCACCGAGTGCAACATCCCGTCCCGGTCCGCTGGGCCGGCCCCGACCAGAACGTTGCCCCGCCGGGTGATCCCGATCAGCTCGCCTGGCCGTCGCCAGCGCATCGTGCCGTTGGCGCGGGTGAGCGCCACAACCTCCTGGCTGTCCGGATCGAGCTGGCCCTCGGCGGCACCGCGGACCGCGCCGGTGAGCCCACCGAGCAGGACGACGTCGGCGGCGCGAACGGGGCCCGACCACAGCTCTGGCACCGGCAGCGGTACCTGCCAGAGCGGCCGGCCGGCTGGCAGTGCGTACGCGGCCAGTTCCGGCTCGCCGGCGTCGGCCCCCGCTACTGGCCGAGTCTGGTCGACGACGAAGAGCAGGTCGCCCCGGACGACGGCGCTCGCGTCCGGGCGAGCCGGTACCGCCACCGCCGCCGGCCGCTCAGCCTGCGGAGCCGAGGTGGTGGCCGTGGCGAGGCTGACCCCGAGCGCGCCGACAAGGCCGAGCTGCCGGATGACACGGCGCGGAATCCGGTTGGCCGGCGTGGGTCCCGTAGCGCCATTCAGCTCGCCCAGATCGATGACAGTCATCGAGGTCTTCCGCTCTCGGATTCACTGACGTCGGTGCCGGTTGCGGTGGTCACCGGAGGATACCCGCTGTTCGGCGATGCCGGGTGCCGGCGGAACCCCACCACGATCGTTTGCGGCAGTCTGCGCCGGGTAGCCACGCGGTCTGCCGGACGGGGAGGACGGAGCATGGCTGAGCTGGAGTTCTTCGAGAAGGTGGCCGCGCGGTCGGGCGTCCCGCCGGAGACGGCGCGGTCCCTGACCGAGGCCACGTTGCGTACCCTCGCGGAGCGGATCAGCGGCGGGAAGGCGGCGGACCTGGCCGACCACGTGGCCCACGAGCTGCGCCCGCTGCTGGCCCGGGCCCGTCCCGAGGAGCCGGAGGCGTTCGGGTACGACGAGTTCCTGCGGCGGGTGGCGGAGCGGGCGGGGGTGGCTCGGGACGTCGCCGAGCGCGGCGTGCCGGTCGTCCTGCAGACCCTGGACCCGGTGGTCGGGCACCAGCAGTTCGAGCAGGCGCTGTCGCAACTGCCGATGGAGATCCGTGCCCTGGCCCAGCCGGTGCCCCGCAGGCCCTGACCGGCCCGGCGACCGGTCCTGGTCGCGGTACCTCGCCGGCGCGGACCGCGGAGTCCGCCGTCAGGCGAGCGCCGGCGAGGGAACGCAGCGACGGGGGTCCAGCAGGTCGACCTCGGTCGCCATGAACAGGTCCAGGTCGGTCGCCCGCCATCCGGCTGCCAGCAGTGGCCGGACGGCCGGGTGTGGCGCCGGCAGGCACACCCGCGCGTGCCCGTCCGCGCCTCCTAATGCGGCGAGGACCGCCAGTACGCTGTCGCCGACCTGGGCGTCCGGAAGACGCGGAGCCGAGGCCAGGTGTACGAGGCCGAAGCCCTCGCCCTCGCCGGCCGCGGTGCCGGCGGCCAGTGGCCGGCCGTCGAGGGCCGCGACAAGTCCCGTCCCGTTCGGTCGCCGCGCCCAGGCGTGATGGTCGGCGCTGCGGTCGACGCCCGTCCAGCCCGCCTCGAACCTGCTGACCGCCTCCGGTGCCGACGGCGCCACGGTCCAGCCGGCGGGCGGCCGCACGGCACGGACGTCGCCGGTCAGGTACAACAGTGGCCACCAGGCGTGCAGACCGACGCTCGTGTACAGCGGCAACGCGTGCGGGTGCTGGCTGCTGAACGTCATCCGCGGCGCGCTCTGATCGGGCCACAGCTCGCCGAGCAGCGCCCGGCCGCAGCCGCGACCGTGCTGCGCCGGATTGACGAACAGGTCGCACAGCATCGACGTCACGCCGCCGCGGCTGGCGATGCCGCGGGTCGCCCCGAACCCGATGATCCGGTCCTCGTCGCTCGCGACCGCGACTCGCCCGTGCCGCAGCAGGTGCCCCACGTACGCGGGGTCGGCACCGGTCCACTCGCCCCGCTGCCCCGCCGCCTCGGCGACGCGGGCGATGGCCTCGAGATCACTGCCCGTGGCGCCCCGAACCGTAAGGCCATCGCCGCAGTGCCGATCCCGTTGCACTTTCGGATTCCTCCTACTGATTCGGCCACCGATGGGGTGGCATCGCGACGGTTAACGCGCCCATCCAGCCCCTTGACTGCGCCTGCGGTCCTTCGTAGCGTCCACGCTACTGTCCCGAGGAGGACTCATGATGCTTCGTACGCCCGCCGTATCGGCGCTGGTCGCCGCCGCTCTCGTGGCCGGTCCGATCCTGGCGGCCCCGGCGGCCGCGGCGCCGGGCTCGATGGTCGGTGCTGACTCCATCGGCGACCCCTACTTCCAGCGACAGGGTAACGGCGGTTTCGACGTCCGGCACTGCGACATCGCCTTCACCTATGATCCCGGCACCCGGCAGATGACCGCCACCGCCACCATCACCGCGGTGGCGACGCAGGACCTCAGCCGCTTCAGCCTCGACTTCAGGGGTCCGACGGTGAGCGCCGTGACCGTGAACGCGGTTGCGGCACGCTTCTCGCGTGACGACGACAAGCTGTTCGCCACGCCGAAGAACGTGCTCAAGGCGGGCCGCACCTTCACCGTCGTGATCACCTACGCGGGTGAACCCGGACCGATGTACGACGCCGACGGATCCGTCGAAGGCTGGGTGCCCACGGACGACGGCGCGTTCGTCGTCGGCGAGCCGCAGGGTTCCGCGATGTGGTTCCCGGGCAACAACCATCCGACCGACAAGGCCACCTTCACCTTCCGTGCGACCGTCCCGGACGGGACGACCGCGGTGGGCAACGGCACGCTGGTTTCCCAGGCCACCCACGGTGGCTGGACCACGTTCGTGTGGGAGTCCCGCGAACCGATGGCCACCTATCTCGCCACCGTGACGATCGGGAAGTTCGTCGTCAGCGAGTTCACGACCGCCAGCAACATCCCCGTCTACACGGCGGTGGATCCGCGCCTGGCGAAGCGGGCGGCACCGATGCTCGCCGAGATCCCGGACATCGTCGACTTCTTCAGCTCGGTGTTCGGCCCGTACCCGTTCTCCTCCACCGGCGCGGTCATCGACTACGCGCCGAAGGTGGGCTATGCGTTGGAGACGCAGACGCGCCCCGTCTTCTGCGACGTGCCCAGCGACGCGATCGGCACGATCGCCCACGAGTTGGCACACATGTGGTTCGGCGACAGCGTCTCGCTGACCCGCTGGTCGGACATCTGGCTCAACGAGGGCTTCGCGACCTACGCGGAGTGGCTGTGGAGCGAGCACAATGGCGGGCCGACCGCGCAGAAGCTCTTCGAGCGCACGTACGCCCCGGACAAGCAGTCGTTCTGGGACGTCCTGCTGGCCGACCCGGGTGTCCTGAACATGTTCAGCTACCCGCCGTACGACCGGGGCGCCATGACGCTGCACGCGCTGCGGGTCAAGGTCGGTGACGAGGTCTTCTTCAAGATCTTGAAGGAGTGGACGACGGCGCACCGGTTCGGCAACGCCACCTCCGCCGACTTCGTCGGGCTCGCCGAGCGCGAGTCGCAGCAGGACCTGGGCCCGTTCTTCGACGCCTGGCTCTACCACACCGGCAAGCCGACCAGCTGGTGAAGCCCGGGCTGAGGGCTGGCCGGATCGGCGATCCGGCCAGCCCTCAGCCGCGAACGGCCTCGGGGCGGGGTCAGCTCACCGGGTGGGCTCGGCGGTCTGCTCCCAGATCGACTTCATCTCGTCGAAGGCCTGTTCCATGAGCTGCACCATCGCCTTCCGTGCGCGTTCGCCGTCGTGCCGTTGGATCGCCTGGGCGACCTCGGCGTGCAGGTGCAGCGCCTGCTCGTGCGGGCGGTGCGGCATGAGGTGGTGCTTGTGCCGGCCGGTGAGCACCTCCGCGACCAGATCCTGCAGCCGGACGAACATCTCGTTGCCGGAGGCGAGCAGCACCCGCCGATGGAATTCGATGTCGAGGTGCAGGAAGCGCTCCTCGTCGCCGGCCTGGACGGCGGCCCACATCTTCGCCGCGAGCCCGACGAGATCGCTCGCTTCGTCGTGACCGGCGCGGCTGGCGGCGAGCAGAGCGGCGTGCGGCTCGATGGCGGTGCGCAGCTCGGTGATCGACCGGAGCTGGGCGATCCGGCTGTCCGAGGCGAGCCGCCAGCGGATGACCTGGGGGTCGAAGACGTTCCAGTCGTGGGCCGGTCGGATCATCACTCCGACCCGGCGGCGGGTCTCGATGAACCCGATCGACGCCAGGACCCGCAGCACCTCGCGTACGACCGAGCGGGAGACCTCGTACCGGTCGACCAGCTCGTCGATGTTGAGGACCGCCCCGGGGGCGAATTCGCCGCCGCAGATGGCGGTGCCGAGGTGCTCGAGAACACGCGCGTGCAGCCCCGCTTCGGCAGGGGCGTGCTGGGCTGCGATGCCCCCGGAGGAGTACGGTTCCACGCCAAGGATCATATCAGTTGGGTCAACCTCTTGGATAAATCAGTTTTTTTGGCCTAGCATCCGGTCGTAAAGCAGACGTTACAACGTTGTGGCGCTCTGTCCCCCCGGACGGCGACCACGTGTGAAGGAGAGATGACGTGCGACGTCGATCGATAATCGGTACGTCTCTGGCCGTGGTGGCCGCCATGGGCCTGTCCGCATGCGGCGGCGGGAGCGACGGCGGCAGCGGGTCGAAGACGCTGCGCGTGACGCTGGTGAACCACGTCTGGACGGAGAACATCAAGAAGGCCCTGCCGGAGTTCGAGAAGCAGACGGGCCTCAAGGTCGAGGTCACCCAGCTCGGTGAGGACCAGCTCTCCGACCAGTACAACGTCAAGCTGAACGCCGGGTCCAGCGACATCGACGTGATGATGTACCGGCCGCTGCAAGAGGGGAAGCTGTTCGCCAAGAACAAGTACCTCGCCGACCTGACCGAGCGGACCAAGTCCGACAGCGCCTTCGACTTCAGCGACTTCCAGGCCGGTCCGGTGCAGGCCACCACGTACGACGACAAGGTCGTCGGCGTGCCGATCATTACCGAGCAGGAGGTCCTCTACTACCGCAAGGACCTGCTGGAGAAGTCCGGCTTCACCGCACCGCCGAAGACCCTTGACGAGCTCAAGACGCAGGCGGCCAAGGTCGCGGTTGACAACCCCGGAGTCGCCGGCTTCGTGGCTCGCACCGGCAAGGCGGCCGCCGTCACGCAGTTCTCCAGCTTCCTGTACAGCTTCGGCGGCGACTTCGTCGACGGCAGCGGGAAGGCGTCGGTCAACACCGAGCAGGCCAAGCAGGCGTACGCCTATTACGGCGGGCTGCTCCGCGAGCACGGTCCGAAGAACATCAGCACCGACATGAGCTGGTCCGAGGCGATGGCGATCTTCACCCAGGGCAAGGCGGCCTTCTACACCGAGGCCAACTCGCTCTACAAGAACGCCACTGACCCGGCCAAGTCGAAGGTTTCCGACACCGTCGGCTTCGCGGCCTTCCCGGCCGGCCCGGCCGGCTCGAAGCCGTACAACATCCCGTCCTGGGCGCTCGGCGTCAACGACACGTCGAAGAACAAGGACAACGCCTGGAAGTTCATCCAGTGGGCGGCCGGCAAGGAGCAGTCCCTGGCGCAGCAGGAGGCCGGCGTCCCCGGCGCCCGCGCGTCGGTCTGGGCCAACCCGGAGGGCACCTCGACCTACCCGAAGGACCTCGCCGAGGCTACCGCGGCCAGCACCGCCAACGGCATCGGCCATGACCGTCCCCTGGTCGTGAAGGTCGCCCAGGCGCGCGAGATCGTCGGCCAGCCGATCGTCGACGCGATCACCGGCAAGGACGCGGCCGCCTCGGCGGACGCGGCGAACGAGGCGTTCCAGAAGTTCCTCGACGACGAGGCGAAGTAGTCCGACCGCGGGGTGGCGGGGCTGACCGGCTCCGCCACCCCGCGCCGGGACCCTGGCCCTGAGCACCGGAGACCTCATGTCAGCCGTCACCACACCCGTCACCAGATCGCCCGACGCCCGCTCGGCGGAGTCGGCCTGGTCGCGCTGGGCCAACGCGCACCGCAAGTGGCTCTTCGCGGCACCCGCCATGGCGTTCGTCGCCGTGCTGATCATCTTTCCGGTGGCCTGGACCGGATACCTCAGCCTGACCGACGCCGAGGGCTCGGTACGCGCCGAGAGCCAGTTCATCGGGTTCCAGAACTACCTCGACGTGCTCACCGACACCGACCGGTTCTGGCCGGCGGTGTGGCGAACCGTCCTCTTCACCGGCGTCGTGCTCCTCGTCGAGGTCGTGCTCGGCATGGCGATCGCCCTGCTGCTGTGGCGCCCGTTCCGTGGTGAGAAGTGGGTTCGGGTCGCCATCCTCCTGCCGCTGGTGGCCACCCCGGTCGCGGTCGGCATGATGTGGCGGCTGATCTTCGATCCCAACATCGGCATGGCGAACCAGCTGCTCGGCTGGGTCGGCGTCGGTCCCCAGCCCTGGCTGGCCGGCCAGAGTTCGGCCCTGCCGACGACGATGTTCATCGACATCTGGCAGTGGACGCCGATGGTCGTGCTGATCCTGCTCGCCGGTCTGACGTCGCTCTCCGACGAGCCCCAGGAGGCGGCCCTCATCGACGGCGCCAGCACCTGGCAGCGGTTCCGGCACGTCACCCTGCCGCTGCTGATGCCCACCGTGATCGTCGCGATCCTGCTGCGCGGCATCGATGCGCTGAAGACCTTCGACATCCTCTACGCCACCAAGGGCCGCGGCGGCGGGTCGTTCCACGAGGTGGAAACCCTCAACGTCTACGCGTACGGCCTCAGCTTCGACTACAACGAGTACGGCATCTCATCGACGGTCCTCATCATCTTCTTCCTGATCATCATCGGGGTGATGTGGGCCCTGACCTACCGCAAGAAGGGGTTGGAGCGATGAACCCGAGCCGGCCGTTCAAGGTGTTCCGGGCGGTGGCGCTGGCCGTCGTGGTGATCTCGCTGATCGCGCCGCTGCTCTGGATGGTCGCCGCGTCGTTCAAGACCAACGTCGACATCTACGACACCGACAAGGCGTTCGCCTTCTCGCCCACGCTGGACAACTACCACACCGTGCTCCAGCGGGCGAACTACGTCCAGTTCATCGGCAACAGCCTCTGGGTGGCGTTCGCCGCCACGGTGCTCTCCCTCATCCTCGGGGTGCCCGCCGCGTACTCGATGAGCCGCTTCAACATGAACAAGTCCGCGCTCGTCGTGCTCATGGCTCGGGTCATCCCCGGTGTCTCGCTCCTGGTGCCCTGGTACTACGTCTTCTCGAACCTGCAGATGGTCGGCGGCTACACGGTGCTGATCCTCAGCCACATGTTCGTGTCGCTGCCGCTGATCGTCTACATCATGATGGGCTTCTTCGACAGCCTGCCGCAGGATCTGGAAGAGGCGGCGCTGGTCGACGGGCTGACCCACATCGGCGCGTTCCGCCGGATCACCCTGCCGCTGTCCGTGCCGGGCATCGCGACCGCCGGGATCCTGTCCTTCATCTTCTCCTGGAACAACTTCATGTTCGCCCTGGTGCTCTCCGGCGCGGACACCAAGACCCTGCCCGTGGCGATCTTCGACTTCGTCGGCTACGCCAGCATCGACTGGGGCGGCCTGATGGCCGCGGCCACCGTGGTCACCCTGCCGATCATGGTGATCGCCCTGTTCGTGCAGAAGTACATCGTCTCCGGCCTCACCGCCGGCGCCACGAAGGGCTGAGCGGCATGACCACCATCGCGCGTATCGAGACCTTCCTCGTCGCCCCCCGCTGGCTCTTCGTCCGCGTCGAGACCACCGACGGGATCATCGGCTGGGGCGAGGCGACCTGCGAGGGCCGGTCCGAGACCGTCCGCACCGCCGTCGAGCAGCTCAGTGAACTGCTGATCGGCCAGGACGCGCTGCGCATCGAGGACCACTGGCAGATCATGACCAAGGGCTCCTTCTACCGCGGCGGCCCGATCCTGGCCAGCGCCGTGGCCGGCCTCGACCAGGCGCTCTGGGACATCGCCGGCAAGCACTACGGCGCCCCCGTGCACCAGCTGCTCGGCGGCCCGGTCCGGGACCGGATCCGGGTGTACGGCTGGGTCGGCGGCGACGAACCCAGCGAGGTCCGCGACCAGATCAGCGCCGCCGTCGAGACGGGCCTCACCGCGGTGAAGATGAACGCCTCGGGCCCGATGAGTCCGGTGGCCTCGGTGGCCGAACTCGACGGCGTGGTCCAACGGGTGGCTGCGGCCCGCGAGGTGCTCGGTGACCAGCGGGACGTCGCGGTCGACTTCCACGGCCGGTTCAACCTCGCCACCGCCCGCCGGGTCGCCCCGCTGCTCGAGCCCTACCGGCCGTTCTTCCTGGAGGAGCCCGTCGTCCCGGAGAACTCGCACCTCATCGGCGAGTTTGTCCGCGCCACCACCACGCCGGTGTCCACCGGGGAGCGGCTCTACAGCCGGCAGGAGTTCCTGCCGGTGCTCCAGGCCGGCATCGCGGTCGCCCAGCCTGACCTCTCGCATGCCGGCGGCATCACCGAGGTCCGCAAGATCGCCACGCTGGCCGAGGTGTACGACGTGCAGCTCGCCCCGCACTGCCCGCTCGGCCCGATCGCCCTGGCGTCCTGCCTGCAGGTCGGCTTCGCCACGCCGAACTACCTGATCCAGGAGCAGAGCATCGGCATCCACTACAACCTCGGCGCCGAGGTGCTCGACTACTGCCTCGACAAGAAGCCGCTGACCTTCGTGGACGGCCACGTCGAGCGGCTCACCGGACCCGGCCTCGGCATCGAGATCGACGAGAACGCGGTGCGGGCGGCGGACAAGCGCGGGCACGCCTGGCGCAGCCCCACCTGGCGGCACCGCGACGGCTCCTATGCGGAATGGTGATCTCATGACCGTCAACCTCACCTCCGAACTCGCCGCCGCCCGTATCCTCGCGGTCATCCGCGGCACCGACACCGCCGGCGCGATCGCCGCCGGAACCGCCCTGCTGGAAGAGGGCGTACGCATCGTCGAGGTGGCCCTCACCACGCCGAACGCCGCGTCGGCCGTCGAGGCGCTGCGCGCGGCCGCGCCCGCCGGCTCGCTGGTCGGCGCCGGCACGGTGCTCACCGCCGCCGACGTCGCCGACGTGGCCGCCGCGGGCGCGCAGTTCGTGGTGACGCCGGCCGTGGTCGAGTCGATCCCCGAGGCGGCCCGGCGCGGCCTTCCCGTCGCCGCCGGAGCGTTCACCCCGACCGAGGCGTACACCGCGATGCGGATGGGGGCATCGGCGATCAAGCTGTTCCCGGCGTCGGCGGGAGGCCCGGCGTACCTGAAGGCGGTGCGCGACCCGTTCCCGGACATCCCGTTCGTCGCGGTCGGCGGGGTAGGTCTGGCCGACCTGCCCGGGTACTTCGCCGCCGGGGCGATCGCCGTCGGCGTCGGCGGGCCGCTGGTCGGCGACGCGGCCTCCGGCGGCGACCTCGACGCCCTGCGTCAGCGGGCCCGCGCCTACCTCGCCGCCGTCTCATGACCGGCGGCCACCTCGACGCCCTGCCCGAGCCGCGCCTACCTGGCCACCGCGTCGCGGCCGGCGTCGACCTGCTCACCTTCGGCGAAGCCCTGGTCTCGCTGCGCTCGGCCGGCCCGCTCTCCGCCGGCGGCCCGCTGCACCCGCATCTGGCCGGGGCGGAGTGCAACGTGGCCATCGGCGTGTCCCGGCTCGGCCACCGCGCGGCCTTCGCCGGCCGGGTCAGCGACGACGAGTTGGGCGGGTTCCTGTTGCGGCAGCTACGCGCCGAGAGCGTGGCGGTCGCGCACGTGGCCCGCGACCCGGAGCGCTCGGCCGGGCTGATGTTCCTGGAGCGGCGTACCGCCGACCTGACCCGGGTCATCTACCAGCGCGCCGGCTCGGCCGGGTCCGCGCTCCACGTCGACGACCTGAGCTCCGCCCTGGCCGCCGGAGCGCGGGTGCTGCACCTGACCGGGATCACCCCGGCGCTGTCCGACAGCGCCCGGGAGGCCACGAGCTGGGCGGCGCGGACCGCCGCCGGGGCCGGCGCGTTGGTCTGCCTCGACGTCAACTACCGGGCCCGGCTGTGGAGTCGGGACGCCGCCCGGGCGGTACTCACCCCGCTCGCCGGCCACGTCTCGGTCCTCGTCGCCTCCGCCGACGAGCTGGACCTGGTCGGCGCACCGGGTGCCGACGAGGAGACCGCGGTGGCCTCGCTGCTGGACCGGGGCGTGTCGACCGTGCTGGTGAAGCTCGGTGGCGACGGTGCCCGCGCGTACACCCGGGACGGCCGGCTGGAGGCGGCGGCGCTGCCCGTGACGGCGGTCGACACCGTCGGCGCGGGGGACGCCTTCACCGCCGGCTACCTCTCCGGCCACCTGGACGGACTCGACCTGGCCGGGCGGCTGCGCCGCGCGGTCACCCTCGGTGCCTTCGCCGTCGCCGGCCACGGCGACTGGGAGGCCCTCCCACGCCGCGACGAGCTGTCCCTGCTGGACGGCCTGCAGCCCGGCAGTACCCTTCGCTGACCGTACCCCTTGAGAAAGGCACACCGCGTGAAGATCGTCGCAGCGGACGTCATCGTCTCCAGCCCCGACCGCAACTTCGTCACCCTCAAGATCACCACAGATGAGGGGCTGACCGGGCTGGGGGACGGCACCCTCAACGGGCGCGAACTCTCCGTCGCGTCCTACCTGGCCGACCACGTCGTCCCCCTGCTGATCGGGCGGGACCCGCACCGCATCGAGGACACCTGGCAGTTCCTCTACCGGTCGGCGTACTGGCGGCGCGGCCCGGTCACCATGGCCGCCATCGCGGCCGTGGACGTCGCGCTCTGGGACATCAAGGCCAAGGCCGCCGGCATGCCGCTCTACCAGCTTCTCGGCGGCGCCTCCCGGACCGGGATCATGGCGTACGGGCACGCCTCCGGGCGGGACCTGCCGGAGCTGTTCGACTCGATCCGCCGCCACCTCGACCTCGGCTTCCGATCGATCCGGGTGCAGACCTCGGTGCCCGGCATCAACGCCGTCTACGGCGTGGCCGCACAGCCCAGCGCCGACGGCAAGCGCTACGACTACGAGCCGGCGCAGCGCACCCCGCTGCCCTCCGAGGAGGACTGGGACACCCGCGCCTACCTGCGCCACCTGCCCGGCGTCTTCGAGGCGGTACGCAACGAGTTCGGCCCCGAACTGCCGCTGCTGCACGACGGGCACCACCGGATGACCCCCATCCAGGCCGCCAAGCTCGGCAAGGCACTCGAACCGTACGACCTGTTCTGGCTGGAGGACTGCACCCCGGCGGAGAACCAGGACGCGCTGCGGCTGGTCCGCCAGCACACCACCACCCCGCTGGCCATCGGCGAGATCTTCAACACCGTCTGGGACTACCAGACGCTGGTCCGGGAACAGCTCATCGACTACGTACGGTCCGCCGTCACCCACACCGGCGGCATCACCGCCATGCGTAAGCTGCTCGACTTCGCCGCCCAGTACCAGATCAAGTCCGGCATCCACGGCCCCACCGACATCTCGCCGGTCGGCATGGCCGCCGCGCTGCACCTCGACCTGGCCATCCACAACTTCGGCATCCAGGAGTACATGCAGCACGGCCCGCTCACCAACGAGGTGTTCCGCCAGTCGTTCAGCTTCACCGACGGCTACCTGCACCCCGGCGACCAGCCCGGCCTCGGCGTGGAACTCGACGAGGAGGCCGCCGCCCGGTTCCCGTACCAGCCGGCGTACCTGCCGTTCAACCGGCTCAAGGACGGCACCGTCCATGACTGGTGAGCAGCTGCCCACCCGGCACATCGTGGTGATGGGCGTGTCCGGAGCGGGCAAGACGACGGTGGCCCGGGGGATCAGCGAGCTGACCGGCCTGCGGTTCGCCGAGGCGGACGAGTTCCACTCGGCGGCCAACGTGGCGCAGATGCGCGCCGGCATCCCGCTGGACGACGCGGCCCGCTGGCCCTGGCTGCGCGCCCTGGCCGCCTGGATGGCCGAGCGGCACGCCGAGGGGGTCTCCACCGTGCTGGCCTGCTCGGCCCTCAAGCGCGCCTATCGGGACGAGCTGCGGCAGGGGCCGCCGGAGGTGGAGTTCCTGCACCTGGACGGGTCGGCGGAGCTGATGCGGGAGCGGCTGCGGCTGCGGGTCGGGCACTACATGCCGGCGAGCCTGTTCGACTCCCAGCGGGCGATCCTCGAGCACCTGGAGCCGGACGAGTCCGGCATGGTGCTGGAGGTGGCGGCGTCACCGGACGACCTCGTCCGCGTGGCGATCGACCGGCTCGGCCTGCCGCTGCGCGCGAGCGTCGCCGGCCACTGACCGGGCTGTTCCGGGCGGGTCGGCCCGGTCACCGGCTGCGGGCCGGGGCCGTGCCGGCCGCGCCCGGCCGTGCCCGCGGGATCACTCGGGCACGGCGTCCAGGTAGACCCAGCCGCCGCCCTCCCGGACGAAGCGGCTGTGTTCCTCCAGCGTGCCGGGGCGGCCCGCCTCGCGGTAGTGGGCGCGGAACCGGACCGTGCCCGCGGTGTCGAAGAGGCCGCCCCGGTCGCTGCCGAGGATCTCCAGCCGCGTCCACCGCAGCCCCGGGTCCAGCCGCAGCCGAGCCGGCCGGGTCGAGGGGTGCCAGCTGCGCAACAGGTGGTCGGCGTCGCCGACGGCGAAGGCGCTGAACCGCGACCGCATGAGCGCCTCGGCGGTCGCCGCCGTCGCCGTGCCCCGGTGGATCGGGCCGCAGCAGTCCGCGTACGGCAGGCCACTCCCGCAGGGACAACCCCCGCTCGCCCGTTCGGCCGCGCCCCGGCCGGCGCCACGTTTCGCCACGACCGCCATCCTGCCGCAGCGGCGACCACCGGGCTGGTGCCGGGTGCCACCTTGCCCGGCTGCGCTGTAATGACGGCGTGAACGGGGACGTGGTACGACGGCTCGCCGAGGCGGCAGCGCGGGTACGCGAACACCAGACGATCGGTGGGCAGGTCGAGCTGCTGCGCCGCCGCGTCGAGGAGGCGGAACGGCACCTCGAACCGCTGCGCCACGCGCACGAGCGGGAGCAGCAGGACGTCGAACGCCTGGAAGGCCACTCGATCACCCGCGTGCTCGCCTCCCTGCGCGGCAGCCGTGACGACGACCTGGCCCGGGAACGCGCCGAGGCCGACCTGGCCGCCCGGCGCGCGGCGGACGCACAGGCGCACCTCGCCGGGCTGCGCCGCGAGCACCGGGCCGCCCAGGCGCGGCGTGCCGAACTGGCCGAGGCACCTGCGACGTACGCGGCCCTGCTCGACGAGCGGGAACGGCTGCTGATCGCCGGCCGGGATCCTCGGGCGGCCCGTCTCGCCGCGCTGGCCGCCGAACGGGACCGGCTCACCAGCCGGGCCCGACAGGTCGACGAGGTAGCCCAAGCCGCGATGGCCGCCCGCACCGCCCTCGCCGCCGTACGCGACCACCTGGCCAAGGCGGACGGCTGGTCCACCTACGACACCTTCTTCGGCGGCGGGATGGTGAGCAGCGTGATCAAACACAACCGGATGGACGACGCCGCCGCGGCGGCCCGGGTCGCCGACCGGCGGCTGGCGGTGCTCCGTACCGAGCTGGCCGACCTGCCCGGGGTCTGGGTCGCGCCCGAGCTGGAGCTGGGCGAGCTGACCCGCTTCGCTGACATCTTCCTCGACAACATCTTCACCGACCTCGCCGTGCGCGGCCGGATCCGGCGCGCGCAGGACGCGGTCGAGCGGGCCGGCGCGGCGGTCGCCTGGCTGCGGGGCCGGCTGGCCACCGAGGCCGCCGAGCTGCACCGGCGCCGCAACGACCTCGCCGGCGAGCGGGTCGGGCTGCTCACCGCCCCCTGACCGGCCGCCGGGTCAGCGGCCGCTCGTCCGGGCCGTACGCCGGTTGCCGAACGACTCCATGGTCGTCGCCTTCTTCGCCGGCGTCCGGGTCTCGGCGATCCGGCGGGACCGGGCGGCGGCCGCGGCCTTCTTCGCCGTGGCCTTTCGGGCCGTACCCTTCTTTGCCGGCGCCTTCTTCGCGGTGGCCCGCGTGGCTGGTGCCTTCTTCGCCGCCGCCTTGGTGGCCGGGGCCTTCTTCGCGGTGGTCGCCTTCTTCGCGGCCGTCGCCTTGGCGGTCGGCCGTCGGGTGGGCGTGGCGGTGGTGGCCGCGGTGGCCTTCTTCCTCGCCGCCCGGGCGGTCGTCGGGGTGGGCTTGCCGCCCGGCGTCTTGGCCGCGGTCGCCCCGGTTGCCCGCTTGGTGGCGGTCGCGACCTTCTTCGCCGCGGCCTTGTTCGGCATCGGGGCCTTCCGCGCCCCGGTGGCCTTCCGAGCGCTGCTGGGTCTGGTGGCCGCCTGGGCCATCGCTCCTCCCTCGCTCCTCCGCCGCGGCCCGGACGGACACGCCGTCCGGCAACGTCAGGCCGACCGGCCCACGCGGCGCGCGTGTCTTCCCGCCGCGCCGGTGGTCAAACACCGTAAACCCGTCCGCGCGCCGGTTCACCGAGCCACAAGCCAGCCGGGGGGGGGTCACGATCCGACCCGGGCGGGTGGCCCGCCTCGCCGAGCTGCTCGACCAGGAGCCGTCCGATCTCGGCAAGCCGTGAGCCGGCCTACAGCCAGCCTGAGCGTCGGAACAGCCGGTGCAGGGTGAACCCGGCGACGGCCATCACCAGCAGCGCCGCCGGGTAGCCGTACCGCCAGCCCACCTCTGGCATGTGGACGAAGTTCATGCCGTACACGCCGGCCACGGCGGTCTGGGTGGCGGCGATCGCCGCCCATGCCGCGATCTTGCGCATGTCGTTGTTCTGGTCGACGGCGAGCTGCGTCAGCCGGGCCTGGAGGATCGAGTTGAGCAGTTCGTCGTAGGAGTTGACCTGGTCCACGGCGCGGGTGAGCCGGCCGTCGACGTCGGCGAACCAGCGGTGCAGCCCCGGCGGCGGGCCACCGTCCCGCCGCTCCCGTACGGCCCGCAGCGGCGCGGGCAGCGGCAGCACCGCTCGCTTGAACTCCGCCACCTCGCGCTTGAGCTGGTAGATGTGCTGGATGTCGGCGCGGTGGTCGCGGGCGAAGACGTTCTCCTCGACCCGTTCGAGGTCGCTCTCGAGGTGCCCGGCGACCTCCAGGTAGAGGTCGACCATCCGATCGCAGACCGCGTACGCGACGGCCCACGGTCCCTCGGCCAGCACACCCGGGCGGCGCTCGAGATCCGCCCGGACCGGGGTGAGCGCGCCCGCCGCGCCGTGCCGGACGGTGATGACGAACCGGTGGCCGAGGAACATCATCACGTCCCCGGTGTCGATCACCTCGGAGGTGTCGGTCAGCTCGGTGTGCTCGACGTAGCCGGCCGTGCGCAGCACCAGCAGCGTCACCTCGCCGTGCCGCTGCACCGTGGGGCGGTGCCCGTCGGCGAGGGCCTGCGCGACGGCCAGCTCGTCCAGGCCGAAGGTGCGTCCGACCGCCGCCATCACCGCCGCGCCCGGCTCGTGCAGTCCCAGCCAGACGAACGAACGACGGGTACGCCGGCTGCGCGCGTACGCGTCGGCGTAGTGCGGGCGGCCCGGTTCCCGCCGGCCGTCCAGGTAGACCGCGCAGTCCACCACGGCGTCCGGGTTGGATCGCCGGGCCGCGGCTGCCGCCGTGCCGTCGCCGTTCCGCCCGACCAGGCGGGCGAGCAGGGTGGACAGGGATCGCCCGCCCCACCGGGCCCGTGGCGCCGATCGGGCCACCGCGCACCTCCTTCGGCGGCTCCAGCTCGGCGCGACCTGGCGCCGCGCCGCGACCTGGAGCCGCCGGCCGCCGAGGAACTGATGGCCTACCGTACGGCGTGCGGGCGCCGCGTGCTGTCCGGCGCCGGTCAGCGGGTGGCGGTGGCGAAGACGACGATGTTGTCCGGGTAGCTGCCGGTGTGCGGGTTGAAGCGCCCGCCGCAGGTGATCAGGCGGAGCCGGACGTCCGCGCCGCCGCCGTACACCCGGTCGGTGGGGAAGCGGTCCTTCGGGTACACCCCGACGCCGTCCACGGTGAACGTGGCGACCCGGCCGTCGGCCCGGGTGACCCGTACCGTGTCGCCGGGGCGTAGCCGGCCGAGGTCGAAGAAGACCGCTGGGCCCATCTGCGAGTCCACGTGCCCCACCAGCACCGCGTTGCCGGCCTCGCCAGGGGTGGGGCCGCGCCGGTACCAGCCGGCAATCTCCGGATGCTCCAGCGGCGGCACCTCCAGTTCGCCGTCGTCGCCCGTGCCGACCGGGACGATGTCGGCGTCGACGCCGATGCGGGGGATGGTGACGCGGACCGGTTCGGAGCGGGGGAGCACCGGCCCGGCTGGTCCGGAGTGTTCGGCGGTCGGCGCCACCGAGGCGCCCGGCTGCGGTGGCCGGATGGCTGTGGTGCCGAGACCGGCGGCCACCATGCCGGTGCCGGTGGCTGCGGCGATCGTGACCGCGGCGACGATGGCGGCGGTCCGAGCCTTCGACGGCCTTTCCCCGGGGCTGCTCTTCGACGACAGGTTCCCACCTCCGTCCGACGTGTGAGCGGCGCCCGCGCCGGTTGTCGCCCGGCGCGGGCACCCTTGCTCAGGGATGGTGTGGCGAGGCCGTCAGGCGGCGTCGGTGGTCCGCCGTCGGCGGCGCACCAGCACGTACGTCCCACCGGCGACCGCCGCGGCGGCCAGCGCGCCGCCCGCGACGAGCACCCCGCTGTCGCCGCCCTTGCCGCCGGCACCCGCCGGGGCGCCGCCGATCGGGGTGGCGCCGACCGCGATGACGGTGAAGGTGGCCGTGCCGCCGTTGCTGCCGTCCCCGCAGGTGGTGGTGACCGTGTACGTGCCGAGGGTGAACCCGGCGGTGAACAGTTCGGCGCTCAGCCCGCCCCCGGCCGCCGCCGTGGTGGACCGGACGTTCTCGTCCCGGTTGGGCCCGGTGATGTGGAAGATCGCGTCACCGGTCGCCGGGTTGCACTCCGTCGTGGTGAGCACGACCGTCCCGCCGACCGGGGTGGTGGCGGGGGAGACCGTCGTGTCCGCGAGCGCGGCGGTCGGGAGCAGGAGTGCGCCGAGGCCCACGCCGACCGCCGCAGTTCCGAAAATTCTCTGTGCCTTCATCCGCGTCTTCCCTCACTTTTCGTCCGCTGACTGCGTGGGACGCCGTTTGGGTGGCCAACTCCGTGACTAGCGCCGGTGTGGCCAACACTAGGAGCGTTGCGGAGGTCACTCGGTGTAAATGAGAAATCTTCGTTGCCGTCCCGTGTTTTCCCTCCCGCCGGACAGCGCCAGACGCGCCCGTCCACCCGCGCCCGGAGCGCCCAGGCGTAACCAGCCGTTGCTGATTCCGTGGTCGGATGTCAGCAATCCCGGCCTTTC
>NZ_JBLROA010000087.1:0-17690 GCF_047921505.1 Micromonospora sp. SL1-18
GCGTTTCTCTAGGCGATCCTCGGCTCAGCAGCCGACCACACGGCCCTGACCACGGGCTTCATCCGGCCAGGATCTCTAGACCAGACGAATTACGCGGAACGCAGGTGAACCAGGCGCACCTGGGGCGCGTGCATTCCGGTGGGACCCGAAGTCCTGGCCTGGCTTCTCCGGCGCCCTGTCGGTGAGCGGTGCCGACCTCGGGCCCTGCCAGGCGTCCGGTGGTCGCGACGCCCGGCCTTCACCACTCGGGCAAGAAGGGAATCTGGCATGCACGCACGACCTCGCCGCACCGCCGTCCCACGCCGCCAGACCATGGACGCACCGAATGGATCACCTGGCGACGGCGTGGCACCGACACCCGCCCGCCACCGAACGCGAGCGATCATCGCCATGCTGGCCCTGGCCGCATCAGGACTGTCCATGACTGCGGTCGGTGCCCCAGCGAACGCCGAACCAGCCGGCCCGACGATGCTCGACCGGAAGCTGGCGGTGCGCACGGCCGCCACGGAGTTGGTCAGCCCCACCGGCCTGGCCTTCATCGGCGACGACGACATGCTCGTGCTCGAGAAGACCACCGGGCGGGTCCAGCATGTCGTCAACGGAACCATCGCCAGCACGCCACTGGACCTCGCCGTCAATTCCGGCTCCGAGCGAGGCCTGCTCGGGATCGCCCTGCACCCGGACTTTCCGACGAACCCTGGCGTCTATCTGTACTGGACGGAGAGCACGACCGGCAGGGACACCACCGTCCTCAGCGAAACCCCCCTGCTCGGCAACCGGATCGACCGATTCGTGTGGAACGGCAGCACACTCACCTTCGACCGCAACCTGATCCGGATCCGCGCCCGTCAAGAGGACGCCGGCCAGCCCGCACGCGCCAACCACAACGGCGGAAAGATCAGCTTCGGCCGTGACGGGAGGCTGTACACCTTCACGGGCGACCTCGGTCGGCGTGGCCAACTGCAAAACCTCACCTGCGGCCCGACCGCCGCCTGC
This sequence comes from Micromonospora sp. SL1-18, assembly GCF_047921505.1. NCBI lineage: Bacteria > Bacillati > Actinomycetota > Actinomycetes > Micromonosporales > Micromonosporaceae > Micromonospora > Micromonospora sp. SL1-18. The sequence continues at coordinate 997 of NZ_JBLROA010000087.1, forward strand.
CCCGGGCCGACCGTGCCCGACGACCAGTTCGGCGGACCGGCGCCAGACGACGCCCACCTCAGCGGCGTCGTCCTGCGCCTCAACGACGACGGCACCACGCCGACCGACAACCCCTTCTTCGGTCCCGGTGCGGCCATGGGCGGAGAGGTCGGCGCCACCGTGCAGAAGATCTTCTCGTACGGCCACCGCAACGGATTCGGCATGGCCGTCGACCCCGCCACCGGAAATGTGTGGATACAGGAAAACGGCGACGACAGCTTCAGCGAGATCAACCGGCTCGAGCCGGGCATGAACGGCGGCTGGGTCCAGATCGCCGGGCCGGTGCAGCGGATCGCCCAGTTCAAGGAGATCGAGACGACGTTCGGCGGGCAGAACCTCCAGCAACTACGCTGGCCGCCGAGCAACATCGCGGACAGCCCGCAGGAGGCGCTCGGCAGGCTGTTCATGCTCCCCGGGGCGCACTACAGCGATCCCGAGTTCAGCTGGAGGTGGGAGGTCGCCCCCGGCGGAATGGGCTTCCTCAACAGCCGGGCGCTCGGGCCAGAGTTCCAGGGTGATCTGTTCATGGGTGCCGCGACGGCCACCCTCAACGGGGGCTACCTCTTCCACTTCAATCTGACCGGCAACCGCCGAAAGATCGCCGTCGACGACCCTCGACTGGAAGACCGGGTGGCGGACAACCTCGCCAAGCACGAGATCACGGAAAGCGAAAGCCTACTGATCGGTCGGGACTTCGGCGTCGTCACGGACATCGAAACCAGCCCGGACGGCAACCTGTCCGTCCTTTCGCTCACCAACGGCGCGGTCTACACGATCTACCGGCGCTGACGACCAGCAACCCCGACGGGGTGACCCGCCTTTCCGCCATGCCGGACGGGCGGGTCACCCTATACGCGGACAACACCGTGCTGCTGTTCAGCAGCGATGTGTCGGCGGCGGCGAAGCGTACCGAGCTGCGGTCCGCGGGGCCGCCGCGTATCTCGCGGACGAGGCGGGCATGAGCGCGGACACCACGGCCACCCGGTCAGGAAACGTGTTCACGGGAAATACCCTGGCTGGCCAGCATGCCCCTGGCCTGCGCGGTAACACACTCGGTCCAGGTCGGCCCCGCCCGCCACGGCGCCGGGCCCACACCAGCCTTGGTCAGGATCGCCCAGATCGTGCTGGCCCCGAGCTGGAGTTCTGCGTATTCAGCGACGGCGAGCGCTACGGCGTCGTCGCCGAAGCCAGACAGGACGAGCCGCCGCAGCCCCTCAACGAACAGCCAGGTTCCGCCACATCGATCCAGCTTTCGGGTCGCGGTCGTGGCGGTACTGAGTGTCGCCCGGCCGCGTGCATCTCGGGCATTCTCGGGCTCTTCTTCTTCACAAGCCGACGAGGTCATCGGACGCCGCGATAGCCGCCCGGAATAGTGTGCTCATCCTCGAGCGGAAGCGGTAACGCACGATTGGCGAGAAAGCTTCGCGCCAGCTCTGCGTAGGCATCCGGACGCTCCAGGTAAGCCTGGTGGCCGGTGTCGGGCAGCAGCACGAGGCGTGCGGTTGGGAATGCCTCCAGATACGCGGCGGCGGTATGCCATGGCAGGTAGTCGCAGGCCGGCTTGATGACCAGCACTGGTGCCTGTATCGAGGCAAGCCGAGACCGGACGATGCCAGGATCGTCGGGGTGCAGTTGCGGGATTTGGCTGGCGTAGTAGCCCACTCCGGAGGTGCCGAGCCGCCCGTCGAGCATGGGATCGCAGAACAGCGCGGGTGCGGTGTCGGCGTAGACGGTGGCGAACCGCCGGTCCATTTCGGCGTCTCCAGCGAGCGCATGCGCAACCTGTGGATCGACGGCTGTCAGCGCGTACCCGACCAGGTTGCGAGGCCATGCCAGGCGTAGGTACAGGCGGGTTCGCTGGCCGGCGTGGAGTCGGGCGGTGGGATCACCCGGACGGGTCTGCCCGTCGGCGTCGGGCAGCGCCTGGGGAGCGCTGAGCACCAACGCCACGACGCGGTCGGGTTGCCGGCTGAGATATGCGGTAGCGATCCGTGCACCCCAGGAGTGGCCGAGTAGCGCGATTCGATCCGCTCCGGTGAAGGCCCGCACCGCATCCAGGTCCTGCACGGCCCGTTCGGTGGTGTAGCCGGTGGGGTTGGCGAGCCGCGATGATGCGCCCGCTCCGATCTGGTCGTAGACGTACACGTCGCGGCCGGTGGCGAGAGCGGCGAACGCCGGCACGTCGTGCGCCATGTCGGCTACGCCGGGACCGCCGTGGACCACCACCAGCGGCGGCTCGGTGGCAGACGCGGCCTTGGTGACGTGGACGGCCAGCGCGGTCCCGTCGGGACGGGTGAGGTAGGTCATGCCAGGCACATGGTCCAGCGTGGTTCGACCCGATCCTGGCCACACCCACGTCAGGCTTACCGCAACGGTGGCCAGCAGCAGCGCGACCGGACCCGCCAGGGGTCGGCCCAGGACCGAGCCGGCGACGGGTCGATCACGCCGCTGCCGCCGACGTCGAACCAGGTGCGGCACCGCCCACGCGAGGCCGGCCACGGTGACGATCGCCGCGACCACCGACCACCACAACGAGCCGGACCAGCCGGCCACGGCCACGAGCGCGGCGGCGGCTGCGATCGAGACGCACGCGCCCAGCCCTAACAGCTTCAGCAGATCCCGTACGACGGCGGCCGCCCGGCTACCGGTCCCACTGATGCCACCGCCAGCTCCCGCGACTGGCACACCGCTTCCCCTTCGATCGGTCAGATCCCGTCGCACAACCGGCAGCTGCCGCGCTGGCGTAGGCCGTAAGCGTACGTCGCGTGCCCAACGCCCTCGATCATCCAACGTCGACGACCCGACGGGGTACGTCCTCGTCGAGGAACTCCGCGACAACGACGCGGGTGCCGCGCAGGTCCAATCCGACCACTTCAAGATGGCCCAGCCGCGAGCAACCGCCGCACCATGTTGCCACGCCGCGCATCGTCAACATGGTGATCCCACACGACTGGTCCAAACTAGGCGAGATGCCCGTCGACAGCGGGGCACGCCCGTGTCAGCCGGTGCGTCTTCAAGACCGACCCGGCTCGCTCTCGGCTGCCGCCTCTCGCCTCCGTCGCGCCTCGCTCGGGCTCATCGCGGGGATCGCATCGAGCAGCGACCGCGTGTAGGCGTCCGCGGGATGCGCGAACACCCGCTCCGAGGCGCCCTCCGCCACGATCCGGCCGCGGTACATGACCGCCACGTCGTCGGCGATGTGGCGGACCACCGACAGCGTCGCGCAGGGGTTGGCAACAGATCCGTGTTTTATGGGCAGTCATAGTCGGACATTTGCATGTACTGTGGGAGTGTGAAGCTGTCAGACTGGGCTCGCGAGCAGGGCGTGACCTATCAGACCGCTTGGCGGTGGGTGAAGGACGGCAAGATGCCGGTGCCTGTCCGTCAGGTGCCGTCTGGTACGTGGATCGTGCAAGAGGCCCCGGCTGCGGCCGGTCGCGTACTGCCGCGTGTCCTCCAGTGACCAGAAGGGTGACCTGGACCGGCAGACCGTGCGGGTTGTGGAGGGGGCGAATGCCCGGGGCCTGGCGGTGGCGGAGATCGTGACTGAGGTCGGCTCCGGCCTGAACGGCAAGCGCCACAAACTGCATCGCCTCCTCGCCGACCCGACTGCGGCAGTGATCGTGGTCGAGGACAGGGACCGGCTGGCCCGCTTCGGTGTGGAGCACCTGCAAGCCGCGCTTTCTGCGACCGGGCGTCGTCTGGTGGTCCTGGAGCCGGAAGAGTCCACGGACGACCTGGTCGAGGAGATGGCCGACGTGTTGACGTCGATGTGTGCCCGGCTGTACGGGCAGCCGGCGGCGAAGAAACGTGCCGCTCGTGCTCTGGCCGCCGCGTCCGGCGGGGAGCCGGTGGTGTGAAGAAGTTCGAGCCGCGGCCCGGTTTCGTGGTCCAGGCGTTCCGTTTCGCGTTGGATCCGAACGCCACGCAGGAGCAGCGGCTGCGGTCACACTGCGGTGCGGCTCGCGCCGCCTTCAACTGGGCTGTGTCCTGGGTGGTGGCGTCGTGGTGGCAGCGCAGGGCGGAGGCGTCGTACGGCATCGGCGAGGAGGGGTTGACGCCGTGGCGGTCGTGGTCGCTGCCTGTGTTGCGGAAGGTGTTCAACGAGGTCAAGAAGACCGATCCGCGTTTCGCCGGCTGGTGGGAGGAGAACTCGAAGGAGGCGTACAGCACAGGTTTGGCGAACGCGGCGGCGGCGTTCGACAACTACGCCACGTCCAAGCGCGGCAAGCGTAAAGGCAAGCGTGTGGGCATGCCCCGGCGGAAGTCGAAGCACAATGCGCGGCTGGCGTGCCGGTTCACTACCGGCGCCATCCGGGTGGAGCCGGACCGGCGGCACGTGACGCTGCCACGGCTCGGGGCGATCCGTACCCACGAGTCCACCCGCAAGCTGGAACGCCGTATCGCGAACGGCACCGCCCGGATCTTGTCGGCCACGGTCAGGTTCGAGCGGGGTCGGTGGTTCGTGGCCTTCCAGGTCGAGATCCAGCGCGCCGCCGACCGCACCCCGACGCGTCTGGATGTGGCGGCGGGTGTGGACCTGGGCGTGAAGTGCCTCGCGGTGATCGCCGACAGCCAGGGCGAGGTGCGGTTTGTGCCGAACCCGGCGCACTACGACGGCGCGCTCAAGCACCTCAAACGGCTGTCCCGGCGGGTGTCCCGCCGGCAGGGGCCGGACCGGCGCACCGGGCAGCGGCCGTCCAGGCGGTGGGCGGTCGCCAACGCCGAGCGTAACCGCGTGCACCATCGGGTGGCGAATCTCCGCGCCGACGCCCTACACAAGCTCACCACCGACATCACCGGCAAGTACGGCACCGTCGTGGTCGAAGACCTCAACGTGGCCGGCATGCTCCGCAACCGACGCCTGGCCCGCAAGATCGCTGACGCGGGCTTCGCGGAGATTCGCCGGCAGGTGGGGTATAAAACCGCATGGAATGGTGGTCGGCGGATCGTAGCCGACCGCTGGTATCCCTCCAGCAAGACCTGCTCGGCCTGCGGCGCGGTGAAAGCCAAGCTGCCGCTGCACGTGCGAGTGTTCCGCTGCGATGCCTGCGACCTGGTCATGGACCGGGACGAGAACGCAGCCCGCAACCTCGCCGCCCTCGCGACGGCAGAAACAACGGGTACCGGAGTGGCCGGAGACCCGGGCGTGCAAGCGCCGAAACCGCGTGGAGCCGACCGTAAGACCCGCACCACCACCACCCGCAGCCGCAAGGCCACGGGTGGGCGGGCAGGTGGCGCAACCCTGCCGCACCAACGGCAGCAGGAAACGCGAGACCGTCATCAGGACACCGAAACGCAACCCGCGCTCCGGTGACACCGTTACGGACCTTCCCAGCCGAAAGGCTGGGATTGCTGACATCCGGCTACGGAATCAGCAACGGGAAGCATGCCCTCGTCACTCGACTCGGGGCCGTGGCGTCGGTGTTGGTCGGCGGCTGACTGTCGAATCCACTTCATGCTACGGTGGTATGCCAAAATTCGTGACTCTTCAGCGGGCAGTGACCATATGGCAGAGGTGGGGGGCTTCGAGCCGGAGTCGGAGCGCGTCACGCGGCGACTGCGTGAGGAGATCCTGGACGGGGTTCGCGTTCCGGGAGACCGGCTGGTGGAGCGGGAGCTGGCAGACGACCTGGGCGTGAGCCGGGTTCCGGTGCGTGAGGCGCTGCGGGCGCTGGTGGCCGAAGGGCTGGTGACACCGCGACCACGATCCTGGGCCGTGGTTCGGGAGTTCAGCGCGTCCGACATCGCGGACCTGAACGAGGTCCGCGCGGCCTTCGAGTCGTTGACGTTCCGGTTGGCCGCGCAGCGGCGAACCCGTGACGGCCTGGAGCGGCTTCGCGGCGTGCTGGATGACGAGCTGATGGCGGCGCGCGCGGGGGATGCGGTCGGGGCCCATCGTGCGGCTGCCGACTTTCATGAGGTAGTGACGTCGTTGGCGGCGAACGAGCTGCTCGTCGAGCTCGAGCGCCCCTTGCGCAGCCGGATGCGATGGCTGCTTGGGCAGCACGGTGACCTGATGGCGGTCGCAGAACAGCACGAGGGGTTGTATGCGGCGATCGCCGACCGCGATGTCGCCCGCGTCGAGCGTCTGGTGGCCGAGCACCTCGAGGCTGGGCAGCGTACGGCGATGGCCCACCGGCAGGGTCATTCCAACGCGGCGACGAGAACCTGATCCACGCGATGACCCGGCTCGGTGTGACGAGGTTCCAGACGTTCAGCTTGAAACCGTGGTTTGGGGCAGCGACGACGCCTTGCGGATCGCAAGGATCTCGGTGAGGGCGCGTGGGCCGGCAGGTTCCTGCATACATCCACGACAACACTTTGGTATACCATCGGGGTGTGACGTCTCTGATCTTGACTAACGTGCGCCCTTGGGGTGCCGACCCGGTCGATGTGGCGATCGCCGACGGGCTGATCGCCGATGTGGTACCCACCGGCACCGCGGATGGTGCCGGCGAGCGCGTCGATGGGCGCGGCCTGTTGGCACTGCCCGGGTTCGTCAACGCGCACGCGCACGTGGACAAGAGTTGGTGGGGTCAACCGTGGGTCTCCTACGACGGCGAGGCCACGACGCAGGGACGGATTGCGCACGAGCGCGCCGAGCGGGACAAGCACGGCATCCCGAGTACCGCGAGCACGATCGCGGTCCTGCGGGAGTTCCTCCGCCATGGTACGACAGCCACCCGTACGCATGTCGACATCGACCTCGGCGTCGGGCTGCGCGGTATCGAGACGGTTCGCGAGGCGGCCGCCGCGCTGGACGGGGCGGTCGAGGTGGAGATCGTGGCATTCCCGCAGGACGGCGTGATGCGCCGCCCCGGCGTCCTGGAGCTGCTGGACCAGGCAGCCGCGGTCGGCGCCACGAGCATCGGTGGTATCGATCCGGCCTCCATCGACCGGGACCCGGTAGCTCAGCTCGACGGGCTGTTCGAGATCGCCGAGCGCCGCGGCGTCGGGATCGACATCCACCTGCACGACGGCGGCGAGCTTGGCGCCTTCCAGTACGAACTGATCATCGACCGCACTCTCCGGGCCGGCCTGCAGGGAAAGGTCACGATCTCGCACGGATTCGCCCTCGGCGAGCTCCCGGCGCAGCGTCAGGCCGAGTTGCTGGTCCAGTTCGCCGACGCAGGCATCTCCTGGGCCACGGTCGCGCCGGTACGCTCGGCGCCGTTGCCGTGGCGAGCCATGCGGGACTGCGGCATCCCGATCGGGCTGGGCACCGACGGCATCCGCGACCTGTGGTCACCGTATGGCGACGGCGACATGCTCCGCATCGCCCTGGGGTTCGCCCGGCTGCACGGCCTCCGCACCGACGATGACCTCGCCTACGCGATCAAGCTCGCCACGACCGACGGCGCCCGGTTCGTGCACCGTGCCGGGCTCGATCTGGTCCCCGGCGCGCGAGCCGACATCGTCCTGCTCGACGCCGAGAACCTGCCGGACGCCTTGATGAGGGCTCCCCGACGCCAAGCCGTGATCGCCGGCGGGCGGCTGGTGGTCCGGGACGGCGAGCTGCTGATCTAGGCGACGGCTTTCTCGGCCGTGGCGACCTGCTCGGGTCTGTTGCGAAGACCTGCGGCTCGTCCACCTCAACCGTGGCGTACAGGCCACATGCCGTCCCGGTGCACCAGGTCGGACTCGCCGACCGAATGGGTTGCGACGGCCTGGTCAGGTGGCGAAAACCTGCGAATCGTCGGCGAAGGCCTTGAACTCCAAGGCGTTGCCGGCGGGGTCGAGGAGGAACATTGTCCGTTGCTCGCCGGCCTCGCCTTCGAAGCGTACATAGGGCTCGATGACGAAGTCGATGCCCGCGGCGCGGAGGCGGTTGGCGAGTTCCTGGAACGCAGGGACCGTCAAGATCAAGCCGAAGTGTGGTACGGGGACGTCGTGGCCGTCGACCGGGTTGTGGATGCGCGAGGCGCGGCCGGGGGCGAGGTGGGTGACGAACTGGTGGCCGTGCAGGTTCCAGTCCAACCAGGTGTCGGCGCTTCGGCCCTGTTCCAGGCCGAGCACCTCGCCGTAGAAGTGCTGGGCCGCGGCGAGGTCGTCGACGGGCATGGCCAGGTGAAACCGTGGGATCGGCGAGTCGAGAATGCTCATGGGATGGCTGCTCTTTTGTAGTCGTCCGGCAGGGGTGGTCTACCAGTTCTGCCGGGTGGGGGAAATGATCAAGTCGTTGACGGTGATGTCGGCGGGTTGGTCGAGGGCGTAAACGACGGGTCACCTGGCACCGAAGCCCTACATGGCGGCGAGCGACCTCGGCGCGCTGAGCCGGCCCTCGTTCCCGCTGCGATCCAGTCCGGAAACGCAATAGGACAGCGGACGATCGGCTGGGGCGGTGCGGTCGGTCCAAGCGGTACCTCGGGCGGTACCGACGAGTTGGGCCGCGCCGCCGTCTACCCGGTAGATGGCGAAGCTCGTGGCACCGTCCCCGCGCCAGGTCACCTCCACCCCGCCGGTGTCCACCCGCCGCGCGCCGGTGACAGTGGGTGCGGCCGGCAGCACCGCTGGTAGCTGCCGCATCGCCGGCAGCAGCGCCGGGTTGGCGTAGTGCGACGCACTGTACCGGCTGACGGCCCCGAGTTTGTCGGCGCGCACCTGTTTCGCACTGAAGTGCACGCTCCCGCTCACCCCGTGCCGCCGATTGAGGGCGAGCTGGCGATCCAGCTCCGCCGGATCGCGCCACGCGCCGCGCTCACCCACCCGGTAGTCGCCCTGCCCGATGTAGAGCTGCACCTGGGTGCCCCGCACCGTGGCCGCCCACCACGGCAGCAACTTGGCGTAGTCGGCCTTGCCGAACCCGATGTGCCAGTAGAGCTGCGGCACGACATAGTCCAGCCACTGCTCCCGTACCCAGAGTCGGGTGTCGGCGTAGATGGCGTCGTAGCTCTGAAGTCCGGCTGTCGCCGAGCCGGCCGGATCGGTGCGCTTGTTACGCCAGATACCGAACGGGCTGATCCCGAACTTCACCCACGGCTTGATCGCCTTGATCCGCTCGCTCATCTCCCGGACCAGCGTGTTCACGTTGTTCCGGCGCCAGGCGTGCGTGTCCGCGAAGCCCTTCCCGTACCGGGCGAACGCCGCGCCGTCCGGGAAGTCCTGCCCGGCCTCCGGGTACGGGTAGAAGAAGTCGTCGAAGTGCACACCGTCGATGTCGTACCGCTGGACGGCCTCCAGCATCGAGTCCTCGACAAACTTGCGCGCCTCCGGGACACCCGGGTTGAAGTAGAGGCGGCTGCCCGGCCGGTCGGCGCTGGGGTAGATCACCGCCCAATCACGATGCTGGCGCAGCGGATGGGTCGGCGCGAGCTGGTCCAACCTCGGGCCGGGCCCACCCACGGTGGCCGGCTGCCCGCCCCGATACGGGTTGAACCAGGCGTGAAACTCCAGGTTGCGGGCGTGCGCCTCGGCGACCATGAACTCCATCGGGTCCCAGCCGGGGTCACGGCCGTCGCGGTGCCCGGTCAACCACTCTGACCACGGCGCATACCTGGACGGCCAGAGCGCGTCCCCGCTCGGCCGCACGTGCACGAACACCGCGTTGTGGTTGCGCCGCACGGCCAGGTCCAGCCAGCCCCGGAACTCCGCCCGCACTGTCTCGGCGGGCAGCCCACGCCGGCTTGGCCAGTCGATGTTGTTCACCGTCGTGATCCACATGCCGCGCAACTCGCGGGGTGCCTGGGCCAGCCGGCCCGCGCATCTGGGGATGCTCCCGTCCGCGCTGATGGCGGCCGCGTCGCCAACCACCCGATCCCGTAACGACCAGGCGCCGACCGCGACCGCGATGGCGATGGCGACCACCGCGACGAGAGCGACGGTACGACGGCGGCGGGCGGTGGGAGCGGGTGAAGCGGCGGCGGGCATCGGCCCAGTCTGCCCGTGCTACCCACCTGATGAACCGGTTGGGCCGTTACTTAACGGCGAGATAAGGCAAGCGCGGACGTCACCGTGGCCGGCCAGCGCTGCATGGACCGCGTTCACAGCTCTGCCCGGCCGGCCTACACCACCAGTAGCAGTCCGGTACGTCCCGCCGCGGCCAGCCGTGTCCGGCATCGCCCGGTGACCCCGGCCGCCGGCCGCAGGGGTCACCGGGCGGAGGTTCATACCGCGGACGGAGCGTTCCGTCGCTCCGTTGCCCCAGTAGAGGTAGCTGCGGCCGTCGTCGTCGGTGAAGACCGCCGGGTCGATGGCCTGGCCGCCGTCGGGGTTGGCGGCGACGAGCGGCTTGTCGAGCGCGTCGACGAACGGGCCGGTCGGGGAGTCGGCGACGACCACGCCGATCTTGGCGTCGGCACAGAAGTACAGGTAGTACTTGCCGTTCTTCTCGATCGCGGCCGGCGCCCAGGCCCGCCCGTCGGCCCAGGACACGTCGGGGCCGAGGTCGAGGATGGTCGGGTGCTCGGTCCAGTGGACCAGGTCCTTGCTCGACCAGGTCTTGAAGGTGGTGCTGGACCAGCCCGGGTAGCCGTCGGTGGTGGCGTAGATGTAGTAGGTGTCCCCGAAGCGCACGATGTTGGGGTCGGCGTTGTATCCGGGCAGGACGGGGCTGTTCATGACGAACGCCTTGACGGTCCAGGTGCGCCTGCTGCCGTCTGCGCCGGTAACCGTGTAGGTGACGGGCTTCGTGAAGTCCTGGGTGGAGCCGTTGCCCGGGCTGAGCCGGGCCTCGTCGCTGATCCGGAAGTCGGGCTTGAGGGCAGCCAGGTCGGCGTCCGGTTTGACGGGCAGGGTGACGGTGTTCGTGTCGCTGTTGATGATGGCCGGGACCTTGAGGGCGTCCAGCTTGACCGAGTCGATGGCCGTCTCGTTGCCCGCGAGGGAGAGCACCTCGTTGGCAGACAGGCCACGGTTCCACAGCGTGAAGCTGCGCATCTTGCCGTTGAAGTGGCGGTCGGCGGAGTAGAGGGAGCGACCCAGGTAGTTGGCGGTGGTGATGCCGTCGCCGAGGTCACCCGGTTTGATCGTGATCCCGTCGTTCCTGGCCACCTCGACGCCGTTGTGGTAGAGGCGGGCCACTCCACCGGAGAGGGTGTACGTGATGGTGTGCCAGCCGCCCCGGCCGAGGTCGCGGCCGCCGCCGATGTTCTGCTCGGTCGTCCAGTTTCCGCTGGCGATGGCGGTGCGGTAGGAGTTCCCCGTGGTGAACAGGTAGCCGTTGCCGGCGCCTTTCGTGGTGTTGCCGAGGCCCCAGATGAAGTAGGACGTGGCCTGCGCGGGATCGACCCAGACCTGGGCGGAGACGCTGACGTCGGACAGACCGGTCAGGAGGTTGTTCGGCAGGCGGACGTAACCGTCGGTCCCGTCGAAGACCATGCCGTCGGCGGAGCGCTTGACGCCGCCGTGGATCGCCGCGTCCTGGGCATTGCCCGAGCTGTCAGCGACGGTCGTGCCGCTGCCACCCGCCAGGCGGTAGTCGGCGATCACGCCCTTCTTGCTGGTCGGCGCGGGTGACGGGCCCTGCCGGACCTGGTCGAGCTCGGCCTTGGTGACCGGCAGGACGGTTCCGTGCCGCGGGTGGGCCGGCAGGTCATAGCCGGTCGACATGCTGAACTTCCCGCTGTCGAGGTCGGTGGTTTCGAACGGCACGTAGCCGCAGCCCCCGAACTCGTCGATGAACACGTACCACTTGTCCTCGGTGTTACTCTTGAACACCGTCGGACCCTCCCCGCGGGAGATGCCCGGGGAGGTGCCGCTCGCCTTGCCGATGCAGTCTTGGACGAAGTCCCAGTTCGCACTACGCAGCTGGGTCGACTTCTCCTCGAGGATGAACTTGCTGCACGGGGTGCTGGAGGTGTTGTTCCGCTCGTCCTCGGTGAAGCGGTAGTAGTTGCCGTTGTGCTTGATAACCGTCGAATCGATCACCGAGTAGCCGGGGTCGACCCAGACCTTGGGCTCGCTGAAGGTGCGGAAGTCGCGGGTCGTCGCGTACAGCATGCGGTTGTAGGTGTTGCCGGTGTGGGCGGTGTCCTCCGGCGCGTAGAGCTTGGAAGCCCAGAACACGACGTAGGCGCCGATGGTGTCGTCGTAGTAGGCCTCCGGGGCCCAGGTGTTCCCCGCCGTGCCGGGGGAAACGCGCACGTGCCGCTGCTGCGGCCAGGTCACCAGGTCGGTGGACTCCCAGACCTCGATGTACTTGCTGCCAGTACGTTGGCTCGCGTCCCAGTCACCGTTGCCGTAGATCTTCAGGTCGGTGGCGATGAGGTAGAACTTGTCGCCCTCGGGGCTGCGGATGATGAACGGGTCGCGTACGCCCTCGTCGCCCTCGCTCGAGGTGAGGACGGGGCGTCCGCCGTTGAGCTCGTCGTACTTGAGCGGGTCGTTCCCGCGGCTGGCCGCGAAGTAGATCTGCTCGCCGTCGGCGGTGCCCTCGCCGGTGAAGTAGGCGAAGGCGTAGCCCTCGAGCTTCTCCTTCTTCGGCAGCGGCAGGACGGTCAGGCTGAAGTTGCGTACGGCGCCGCTCGTGGTCGAGCTGCGGTTTGAATGCTCGACCGCATTCCAGCCAGAGCCGTTGCCGCTACGGTTTTCAGTCGAAACCGATGACAAGCAAGTCAGAGAGTTCAGCTACCCCGTCGCTCTCGTAGGAAGCGACTGGGAGCGCGATGCTCGGTTCATGTGCGAGCCCCAGTTTATAGCCACGGCGGGCTGGCGTCTCCGCGTAGTTGGGGGTTCTGGGCCCCAGGTCAAGCGGATGCATGGCAGTGGGGAGGAGGGCCTCCGGAAAGAGGAGACGACAGCGGTTCATGGCTGTCGCCTCCTCCCTCCTTCTGGTCATGCATTCAGGACCTATGTGGATCGGGATTCGGCTGTGCGTGCCCGGCCGTCCGAGGTGCGGCCCGCCTACCTACGAGATGCCTCTTTCTGCCTTCTGCTTCTCCACCTCGACAGCCACGTCTTCGAGCAGCCGCCTCGCGTCGTAGACGACGCCGTCCTTGATCGTCCACCTGATGCCACCGACCCGCTCGATCTGGCCGCTTTGGGGGTTGAGGCGCTGGTGGCCGGTTCCGTACAGCGCCTTGAAACCGCCTCCGCGCCGCCCCCAGGGATCCAGCGTGAGGTCCGCGGTGGGGTCTTCTGGGGCGATGACGAGGTCCGCGAGTTTCCCGGGTTGGACGGTCCCGATCGGCGGGTTGTCGATACCCATTGGCTCGTAGAGCGTTTTGGCGCCGTTCAATGTCGCCGCCGTGATGACTTCGAGCGGGCTGAGGCCGGCCTCCCGCAGCATTTCCAGCTCCATGATGTAGGCGAAGCCGTAGGTCTGGTAGATGAAGCCGGAGTCTGAGCCGGTGGTAATTCGCCCGCCCATGTCGTGGTAGTCCTTCACGAGTTTGAACCAGACCTGGTAGAAGTCCTTCCAGGCCGTTTCGACCTCGGTGCCCCAGTCCCAGTAGTACGAGCCGTGGGCGGCGGTGCTGGGCTGGAAGAAGTCCCACAGCGACGGCAACGTGTACTTGTCGTGCCACTCGGCGCCGCGCATCCTCGCCACGTCCCGGCTCGCGACGTAGATGTTGAACGTGGGGTCGAATACGGTTCCCAGCTCGAGCTGCTCCCGCAGGTACGTATGCCATTCCTTGCCGCGGACGGGGTGAATCTTGTTCACCCAGTCGGCCACCTGGCTGAAACGCACCTGTTCGTTGCGGTAGTCGTAGTCGGACGGAAACAGCTTTACGCCCGGTCGCACGAGCGACTCGAAGTGGCCGTAGAAGTGGGTGACCGTGCCGAGCCCGAGCCGGGCGGCGTCGATGGCGTTCATTTGCTCGACGCCGGTCTGATCGAGGTGCGCTGTCGTACCCATCTGGAGCTTCTTCGCTTCGGGGAGGACTGCACCCATGATGTCGGGGCGCATGTGCGCTCCCGATCTGATCTTGACTCCGTCGACGCCGTGGTCCTTCGCCCAGCGCACCCACTCCCGCGCGCTCTGCGCGCTGTTGACAGGACCCTTGCCCCAGGCGTTTCCCGGGTGCTGATAGTTGAAGATCCGCGGGGCGACGATTTCGTTGCGTTCGCTGCGCTCCTTGTCCCTGACGGAGATATCGTTCGATGCCAGTGCCACACCGCGCACGGTCGTCACACCGTGCGCGAGCCACAGCTTGTACGCGTACGTCTCCGGGTTCTTCGGCGGTCCGCCTGCATGCACGTGGAGGTCGACGAATCCGGGCATCACAAACATGCCGGTCGCATCGACCACGTGGTCGGCATCAAACGGTGGCCTGTCCTTGTGCAGGTCACGCTCGCTGACCTGCTTGATCTGGGTGATCCGCTGGTTCACCACGACGATGTCCACCGGGCCACGCGGTGGGGCTCCGGTGCCGTCGATCAGGGTCCCGCCGCGGATCACCAGCTTGTGAAACGGGCCCGTGCCCTCCTCGGGCGCCCGGTCGGCCGATGGCTGACGTGCCGGTGCACCCGCTTCTTCAGCTCGGGCGGCATCTGGCGTGAGTGCCGCGTACGTACCCACAATGCCGGCAGTGCCAGCTCCCAGAAATCGCCGACGAGTGAAGCTGTTTCCCATCGCCTTCCCCCTTTTGGCTTCCGTTCGCGCGTGCTCGTCGTGTGTGGATCAGCCCGCCACGCCGCGTCAGATGGCCGTCGAGCCGGTCTCCGTACGATCCTCGATCCGGCCGGTCGTCGATGGAGTGCAACGTAACATGGTATTGATTTGCAGCGCTAGGCATCGATATCGGCATCCGGCATCACCCCGGGACCGCCCTCAGCCCACCACCGCCGGGCAAACGTGTCGAGGCGAGCCCGATCGCAGCCGAGCGCCGGCGGGAAAGCCCACCAGGGACCGCTTCGACATCGACCGTCGTTCAGCAACTGCCGGAAGGCGCTCGCCTCGATTCAAGACAGCCATCTGAAGCCCCAGCAGGACCGGCGGCGGATACTCCGTGATAGATGCGGGTCGAAGCCGGCCCCGACTGGTGAAGCGAGAGGAGCAGCGATGCGGACAGCCAGGGCAACGCTGGTGGCAGCACTTGCCACCCTGACCATGGTCGCAGGCGCGGGCATCGCTTCTCCGGCTGCACAGGCCACGCCGCCCGTTAAACCCGCCGGGCTGGAAAACGCAAAGGCGTGCGAGATCACCAGGCCGTCGGAGGGCTGGCCCGACGGGACCAGCGCGGGGTTCGACACGAACCTGCACCATGGACTCGACAGCGACTGGAAGCAGCATGTGCGCCCGGTCGGCACCGTACGCGCGATCATGCTGTTCGTGGACTTCCCGAACGCCCGCGCCGAGGACAACCCGGCACCGTACGCGGACACCTCCACTTACTACGACTTCCTCGAGCCATCAGTTGAGTGGTTCCGCCGCTCCTCCAACGGGCGGCTCAACCTCGAGATCACGACGGTGCCGCAGTGGTTCCGCATGCCACTGCCGGACACCGAGTACGGACTCTCGCGCAACACGTTCACTGTGGAGAACCAGCTCGAGTACGTGCGCGACGTGGTCAACGTGACCGACCCGGACGTCGACTTCTCAGACTACCGGCTGCTTTACATCGTGCCGTCTCGCAATGCGAGCCACATCGCCTTCTCCCCCGAGTTCAACGACTACACGCGCTCGATCGTGGCCGACGGGACCGTGCTCAAGAACGGTGACACGTTCGGCCAGGACATGTGGGGCTGGGGCTTCAAAATCCTCAACCACGAGACAGGCCATGCGTTCTCGCTGCCGGAGTCCTACAACGCCACCGGCATCGGCGGCACGCACCGGTTCGTCGGTGGCTGGGACATGATGGGCAACATTTCCGGCCGCGCGCCCGAGCTGATGGGCTGGAACAAGTGGAAGCTCGACTGGCTGCAGCGCCCGCAGATCGGCTGCGTGACGCAGAGCGGAGTCACCGAGTACACGCTCACTCCGATCGAGCAGGGCGGACCGCCGGGGGCCGCGAAGAAGCTCGTCGTGGTGCGCACCGGCCCCTACACCGCCTGGGTGGCGGAGCTGCGGCGTGCAGTGGGCAACGACGCGGGCACGATCTGCGACCCCGGAGTGCTCGTGTACAAGGTCGACACGTCGATCCCGAACGGCGACGGATCAATCCAGGTGCACGATGCCAAGCCCGGGTCCGGCCGCCAGGGGCCGTGCACCGAGCCCGACATCGGGACGCTCGGCATCGGGGCGGATGAGGTGCCGTTGTTCCACGACCCCGCTACCAACGTCACGATCGAGGTCGTTTCGGAGGACGAGTCGAAGGCAATGGTGCGCGTCACGAAGGGAGACGCGCCGTGAGAGCCGCACCGGCGCTCGCCAGCTCGGTGCGGGACAGCCCGCTCGGTGGCGGCGCCGTCGCGCACACGCTGGCAACTCGATCGACCAGTCCCTGCCCGGAGCGGTGCCAGTGGCCTGACGAATGACACCCCTCGGATGGCGCCGGCGAGTGTCTCGCGACCTCGTCGGCACCATCACGCCATCTTTGGCCGCATCGTGCCCTTGGTCAGTGCTCTGTGTGCCCGGCGACGGCGGCACGGTCGGCGCGGTGGCCGCCGAGTTGTACCTCGCGACATGGTGTTGAAGGGGCGCGGCCGGCTCGTGCGTGCACCCAGGCTCGTGTATGAAAGCGAAAAGTTGGGACGGTGATGTCGAGAACTGGTGACTGGCTCCGTCCCCGTGGTGAACGTGACCAGAATGGGTCGCACCAGCACCGAGGAGA
>NZ_JBLROA010000088.1:0-16969 GCF_047921505.1 Micromonospora sp. SL1-18
GTCTGGGCGGACAAACGCGATGGACCCGTCGCCGCGCTGCCGCGCCACCAAGCCCTTGCTGTCGACAGTGAACGTGTACGACACCGGCCCCGACGGGGCCCGATGCAGCACGATCTTCTCCTTCAACGCCGTCGCCGTGACGTCATACACCACGTCCGCGCCGCCGGCCAGACCCGCGTACGTCACCGTCGAACCGTCCACCTTCGGCGAGGCGGCCTTCCCGCCCCCGGCGAGGCCCACCTGGACGGCGCGGCCGTCCTGCTCGAAACGCACCAGGTTGTCGCTACGCCCACCGAACAGGCTCGTGAAACTGTTGGTCGAGTTCTCCTGCACCCAGCTGCCACGACCCGACGGCCGCACCCGCGTATCGATCGACTGCCAGCGGCCCTTGACGTCGCGGTAGTTCACCGGCACCGCCGAGACCTCGGCCTGCAACCGACCGTCGGACAGCTCATACACCCGCCCGTTCGCGGTCCGCTTACCAGGCACCTCCCGGACCCGTTTCGGCGCCGGCCACTTCTTCGCCGCCGGCGGCTTCTCGCTCACCGCCAACCCGGCGCTGATCACCTCGGCCTTCGCCCGGCCGCCACCGCCGCTGACCAGCAACTGCGCGGCGTCACCGAGGCGGGCGAGCAGCCCACCATCGCTGGTGCCGGCAGCCCCGTCGGCGCGGTCGACGCGGTCGGGGCTGTGGTCCGGGAGGACCTCCATCCCGCCCAGTGTCGCCACCATGGCCAGCACTAGTCCCCCGATCAGGGGAACCCGTGTTCGTCTCTTCATCGTCATCCTCTGGTCCGTTTGGAGACAAGACAGATGGAGACTAAAGACGATCGATATACTCCTGGCTATAGTCCAGATACATTCCCAGGCCACGGCGGGTGCCGCCAAAGGGGATCCGGACGCCAAAGGGCGGGTCCATCACCTCGCTGGCGTTGGCCGCCGGCGGCGGCGACCTCGGGCAGGAAGATCTGTAACGGGCGTCCGGTTCGCCGTCGCGCCAAACCGGCGGGGCCGATGAGCAGGAGGCCGCCCGGGTGGCCGACTGCGCCGACGTCAGCGCCTCGCCCGGCAGCTGGTTGCTCAGTGGCGCTTCGGCTCAAGCCGAGCCGACGCCAGGGTCAAGCGGAGGGGCAAACGCGACCTGCCCGGAGAGCTCGGCTGCGCACATCGCCGCTGGGTCGACCCGCCAGCGCGGACAGGATGCGTCGGGGCGGCCGTCGCTGCGGCCAACTCGGTGAGGTACTCGCGAACGAGCGCCGGCAGGTGGTAGCCGGCCGCACCGTCAGGGTGCAGCAGGTGGGTGTCGACGAGGCTGTCCAGGGCCCGTCGGATTCGTTGGGTGCTGACCCCGAGTTGGGCGGCGGCCCGGTCCACCAGGGCCGGCGTATCCGGGTATGCGCCGAGCAGTTCCAGCAGCGGGCCGGCGATCTCATCCTCGGCGCGGACGGCGGCAACCGTACTGGCCAGGCTGGCCCGCACCGACAAGTCCTCGTCGGCGAGCAGGTCCAGCCGGTGGCGGTCCTCGCCGAGCTGGGAGACCAGGGTGGCCACCGGCATGTCCGGCCAGCGTGCCAGGCGGGCACCAGCGATCCGCAGCGCCAGCACCGAGCCGGCGCACAGTCGGACCAGCTCCGCCGTCGCCGCCTCACCTGCCGTCAGCCGCCGCCGACCCGCGATCGCGGCCAACACGTCCCGTGCCTGCGCCGCGCCCAACGGCCGCAGCGCCACCCGCCGAACGCCGTCCAGGCTACCGAGGCGCCGCGAACCAACGACGATCAGAGCAGGCCCCGGACCGGCGGGAAGCAGCGGCCGCACCTGGGCCGCCCTCGTGACACCGTCGACGACCACCAACAGCCGACGCCCAGCAGCCAGCGACCGGAACCAGCCCGCCCGCTCGTCGCCGTGCTCGGGCACCTCAGTGGACGCGACCCCCACAGCGCGCAGCACCCGGGCCAGCACCTCGCCCGAGGTCACTGCGGTGCGGTCGCCGAGGTCCACGAACACCTGCCCGTCGGGGAAGTCAGCGGCCACCTGGTGCGCGGCGCGGACCGCCAGGACTGTCTTGCCGCTGCCCGCCGCGCCGGTGATGACCACCGCAGCTGGCGCCGGACCC
This sequence comes from Micromonospora sp. SL1-18, assembly GCF_047921505.1. Lineage (NCBI taxonomy): Bacteria > Bacillati > Actinomycetota > Actinomycetes > Micromonosporales > Micromonosporaceae > Micromonospora > Micromonospora sp. SL1-18. The sequence continues at coordinate 2,114 of NZ_JBLROA010000088.1, forward strand.
CGTAGAGCGGCGGCCACGTCGGCGGTCTCCCGAGTACGGGCGGCGAAGGTGTCCAGGCCTGCCGGAAGCTCACGCGGCACCACCCAGCCGGCGGAGACCCGCGTCCCGACCGCCGACGTGTCCGCAGAAATGGCCGGTGCCGCGCCGGACAACTCTGGTGCCCGGTCGAGCATCGCCTGGTGCAGGCTGGTCAGCTCGTCACCGGGCGCGATGCCAAGCTGTTCGACGAGGACCGTCCGGGCGTCCTGGTAGGCGGCGAGCGCCGCCGGCACCTCCCCACAACGGTAAAGAGCGAGCATGAGCTGTCCCCAGGCCCGCTCCCGCAGCGGATGCCCGGCGAGATGGCTGCGCAGATCGGCCAGCATGTCCGCATGTTGGCCGGCGGCCAGCCGCGCCTCCGTCAGCTCCTCGAACACCTGCAGCCGCTGCTCATCAAGGCCCGCCCAGCGACCGTCCAAAGCAGTGCCGCGGGGCACACCGTCACCCGACGGCGCCACGCCAGTGCGCCAGTGCCCCGGCCAGCGCCCCGATGGCATTTGCCGGGTCGGGCGTCGCCAGCATGGCACGTCCCGCCCCCGCCAACCGCTCGAACTCGGTCACGTCCAGCTCGTGCTGCCCCAACTGCAGCTCATACGCATTGGGGCGAGCCACGAGGCGAGCGCCCAGAGTACGCCGCAGAACGGCGGCGTGGGACCGCAGATTAGCCACGGCGGAGGCCGGCGGGGCACCGGACCACACCATGGCGGCCAACCGAGTCAGAGACACGGGCCGATTCGCCTCGACGGCCAACCCCGCCAAAACCGCCCGCCGCTTGGCCCCGCCAGGGGTGACATCCTGGCCATCAACGACGACTTCCACCAGGCCCAGAAGCCGAATCCGCAGTCCCATCTGTGTCGCTCCCCCGTTGAACCAAAAGGGCGCTCAGGCTAGAGAAGCGACTCACCGGCCGCCAAGCTGCGAAGCGGACATTCAGCGAGTGGCAAACATTAATACCGGTGGCGGGCGTGTCGACGTAACACAAATGTCGCCGAATGCGCCGCAGTCTGTCCGTAACCGACAGTAGCCGCGGCGTAAGCCTCTCGGATCGCTCTGCCAGAAGGCCGGTGCGCGGCGGCTGCCGCAGATCACGACACGTGCTGTGGCGCGTCGCTCAAGAGTAGCTGCGGCTTCGCCGCAGGCAGGCCCGTGTTCGACGGCGAACCGGTCCTGCCCAGCGCGGTGCTGGTCGGCGGAGATGGGAATGTGCTGACTGGGCATCAGGCGTGGCGGGTCCCCGGCAGTCGCCCGAACAGCAACTCACCATCGCCGGCAAGGACGTCGACACCCTCGATCTGGTCGCCGCCACGCTGCGCCGAACCGTCGCGGAGGCGCAGCAGGCTGCCGGTGACGCGGTGGAGGAGGTGCGGCTGGTGGTGCCGGCCGGCTGGGGCCTGCGGCGGCGGACGTGGATGCGACACGCCGCGCACCGCGCGGGCCTGTCCCAGCCCCGGCTGATCGAGGCCCCGGTGGCGGTGGCCGGGCACCTGCTCGCGGCCGGGGTGCAGGTGCTGTCGGTGGGGTCGTTCATCGTGGTTTGCGATGTCGGCGCTGGGGCGGAGGTCAGTGTTTTGCGGCGCGGCCCGGCCGGCTTCGAGGTCCTCGCCACCCTGTCCGATTCGAGCGCGGGCGGTGCCGCGATCGACGAGGGGCTCGCCGTGATGCTCGGCGACGGCGGCCCTGCGGGTGGTGATGGTCAGCGGTGGGCGCTGGTGGCCAGCGTTGGTGCCGCGAAGCATGCCCTGGTCGACCGGGCTGCGGTGGCCGTGCCGTTGCCGCAGGGGGTCGGCGGTGGTGCTCAACATCGGCCTGCTGGAACAGGCTGCCCACCCGGTCCTACGCCGGGTCGCGCAGTTGACGTCGGAGGCGATCGCTGCCGCGGAGATCGGCGTTGGTGACTTTGCTGGTGTGTACTGCGTCGGCGGTGTCTGCCGGATGCCGGTCCTCACCGGGAGCCTGGGTGTCGCCCCGATCGTGGTCCCCGATCCTGCCACCGTTGCGGTTCGGGGTGCTGCGGACGCGGGCGCCGCCGACCCTACGGCGGCGGGCCCGCGGGTCGAGGCCATGCCGACGACCAACTTGAGCACTGTTACGCGAGCCCAGACGGAAAACGGATCTACGGCAAGCCGACCAGCGACTGCCTACCTGCCGAATTATGGAAGCGGTAGCCACCGTCGAGGAACGAGATCACCGCCAAGCCGACCCCATGCATGCGCACCTGGAGCGCGGGCAAGCCCGGTCGCCGATCCTCAGCCAGGAGACCCAGGGATCCGTCCGCACGCAGCAACCGGAACCGAGCGACGTCGTTTGCTGGGGTGGACCCGGAAGGCCGGGTGATTGTTTAGGTGTGTGCTGCCGAGGTCATGGCCACCTTGGAGTAGGACGCCCCGGCCCTCGCTGATTACCGCTGTATCAGCACTGGATGGAGACTTGCGACCGATCTGAGGTGCTTCGAAGTTGTGGCTACTGAACCGCGGCGGGGATGGCCCTCGTCCCGGTCGGTTGGCTCGGGCGGAGGACGCGCCTTACGGGGGACCTGGATATGCTCCTGCTGCTGCACGTCGGGGTGCCCGGCGGCTAGGAGTTGGACGGCTCAATCTGGTATCCGATCTGGGATGCCGGCATGCCGAGATGGGGCTCGCCCACTCTGTTCGCACCGTTGCCGAGGTGCTCTCCGTCGCCCAGAGCGATGTCGAGGTTGCCCTCGCCGGGCAGTCTGCCTGGGCGTCCTGTGCCACCTGCGTGGGTTCGAGTCTGGCGGGGGCCTCCACGACTGCGAAAGGGCCAGGGACGGTCTGGCGGTGCTGGAGGCTTTCGTGGCCGGCCGGCGCGCCGGCTACCGCGGGCGGCCGTTAGATCGCCCAGCGGCAGGCCACTCCGCATGCGAGGCGGGTAATGGGGCCGTGGTTACGCCCTGTATGCGGGGGTGGCTGAACATGGGCGGAGCCGTTGCGAGGTGATCGTCGCGCAGGAGGGGCGTCAGCCGAGGGCGACAGTTGGGGCTGTAGGTGATCATCTCTGCCTATCCGGCCGAACCCGGCATGCCGGTTTCGGATGCCAGTTCGGCACCGTTCGATGTCACGAGTCGATAACGAAAATGAGTCGGATCGATTCGATGCTCGTCGACTACCTCCTGGTGACGCAAGGTGATCTTGGCTTGCCAGCAGGGGCTTATACGGCGATCTATGAGCTCCTTGCGTCGTGATCGCTGGCTCCGAGCGGGGGTCTGGTGTTCGGCTCGGGGGGATAGCGGAGGGCCGATGCGTGGGCTACGTTTCGCCCGGCCGCGTCGATCATGAGGTTTGTCTGGCGCGGCCCGTCGTCCGCTGGTTGGTTGTGATCTTGGCCAGGGCGGGGTGACGCGGTGTGACGAGGAGCGTGGAGGGCCTGTGGTGCGTGTTCGCGCGAGATGGCGTGCCGGGTTGTGGCGGTGGCTGCCGGGCTGGGTGGCGGTCGTGGTGGTGGCCGCGTCGGGTGCGGTGGTCGTGCCATCGGCCGGCGCGGCCTCGGCGGCGCCGGCGTGTACTGGAGAGGCCCTGTCTGAGGCGCAGGCGTTGGCCGCTGCGGCGGGGTGCGGGCAGCCGGTGGCGGTGGGCGCGTCTCGCTCGGAGTACGTGCAGGTGGTGGCGCAGCCGGATGGCCGGTTGTCGTTCGAGTCGGCGGTGGTGCCGCAGCGGGCCCGCCGGTCGGATGGCTCGTGGGCGGATGTGGATTTGAAGCTGCGCTCTGGCGGGGACGGGTTGTTGCGGCCGGCGGTGTCGGTGGCTGACGTGGCGTTCTCCGGCGGTGGCAGCAGTCCGTTGGTGTCCCTGCGCCGGGCCGGTCAGTCGCTGTCGTTGTCGTGGCCGGGCGTGTTGCCGGTTCCGGTGGTGGCGGGGGATTCGGCGACGTATCCGAACGTGTTGCCTGACGTGGATTTGGTGGTGCGGGCGACTCACACCGGGTTCACGCACGTGTTGGTGGTCAAGTCGGCGCAGGCGGCGGCGGATCCGAGGGTACGCACGATCTCGTTCGGGGTGAGTGGTGATGCGGCGTTGTCGCGCCGGCCGGACGGGTCGTTGCAGGCGGTTGCGGGCACGAAGGTGGTGGCCGAGGCCGAGCGGGCAGTGATGTGGGACTCGTCGACACCGGCGGCGCGGGGATTGCAGGTGATGCAGTCGACGGCGCTTGCGGCGGGTGACGGGGTGCGCACGGCGGACGTGGACACGCGGGTGACCGGTGATGGGGATCTGGAGCTGGTTCCGGACGAGGGCCTGTTGGCGGATCCGGATGTCACGTATCCGGTGTTTGTGGATCCGGCGTGGTCGGTGGCGAGGTCGAAGTGGGCGTATGCGACCAGTAACGGGTGCACGAACACCGACTATTCGATGGCGCGGGTGGGGTTGAGTCCCGATGGGCCGTGCACGGGGGTGCGGTTCCGGTCGTTCTTCGAGTTCCCGACGACCAATGGCACGGTGTCGTTGAAGGGCAAGTACATCTACTCGGCGTACGTGCAGATGGGGTTGTACCACTCGTGGTCCTGCACGAACACCTGGACTCACATGTATCTGACTCCGGCAATCAACGCCACGATGAAGGCGTCGTGGTCGTCGATGAGCCTGTCGAAGTGGTTGGACTCGGCGGAGGGGCACGCGAACAAGGGCACTGGTTGTGTCGACTCCCCGCAGAAGGACATGACCATGAACTTCGAGGGGTCGACGGTGACCGGGCAGGTGCAGACCGCGGCGACCAACAGCTGGAATACGATCACCGTCGGGTTCTGCGCCTGCAACGACCTGGGCGAGTACGAGTCGTCGCAGGACCGGTGGAAGAAGTTTTACCCGGACAAGGCGAAACTGGTCGTCGACTACGACTCCGTGCCGGGCAAGCCCACCGGGTTGCAGGTGGCGGGTGTGGCGTGTCCGGCGTCCGGGGTGCTGACGGTTGGCACCTTGACTCCGACGTTCTCCGCCGTCTACCCGGACGCCGATTCTGGCCAGACTCTGACGGGCGCCTATGAGTGGGTGGAGGTGCCCTCGGGCGGGATCGGCACGGTGACGGACACGTACCCCACCCGCCTGGCGCCCCCGCCGAGGCCTTCCGCCACCGCGAACGGGCGCGCGACGACCGCGGCGGTGTCGGTGGTCAAGGGCAAGACGTACGCGTTCCGGGTCACGGCGGTCGACCCCGATCCGTACAAACGTTGGAGTGGATGGTCGGTCTGGTGTCAGTTTACGGTCGACACCACGGTGCCGCCGGTCACGGTCACCGTGGTGACCCCGCCCGCTGGCCCGGGACAAGCGGGAACGTTCCTCATCAAGTCCACCGCCACCGACGTCACCTCGTTCAAGTACGGGTGGAACGGCCCGACCACCGTTGTCGCGGCCACCGGTACCAGCCCGAAGACGGCGACGGTGACCACCACCGCGCCCCGCTACGGCACGAACATTCTGTACGTGTCGGCAGTCGACGCCACCTTGAATCAGGGTTTCGGCAGCGTCGAGTTCGTGGTTGACCACCCGTCCCCGCCGGTTGCCTGGTGGGGGTTGGAAAGTTATCCGGGACAGACGCAGGCGCAGGCTCTCGCGGACAAGCAGTCGGCACTGGGTAGTGGCACGTTGGCCAAAGACACCCCGCTGACCGCGCAGAACGTCGCTTGGAGCAAAGATGCACGCCTGATCGGCGGCGAGACCGCCACCATGGTCGGGAGCGGTAGCCAGGCAGAGACGAGCGGACCGGTGGTCAATACCAGCACCTCGTTCAGCGTTGCGGCATGGGTGCGGGCCACCGCGACGGACCCCGCGTGCTGCAAGAGTGTCGTCTCTCAGGACGGCGTCACCACCAACGCCTTCAGCCTCTACTACGTCCCGAGCACCCAGCAGTGGGGCTTCTCGATGTACAACACGGATGGAACCAGCACTGCCGGCTCGTTTGTCTTCGCCCCGGCTACTCCGGACGTCTGGACCCACCTCGCGGCCGCCTACGACTCGAAGTCGAATGAGATGCGCCTCTACGTCAATGGGACGCTTGCCGGGAGCGCGGCTCGCACACCCACCTGGAACGGCACTGGCAAGTTCCACGTCGGCTGGGCCAAATGGGGCAACGGGATGAGCAATACCGGTGTCGGCCAGATCGCCGACGTGCAGGTCTTCGACCGGGTGTTGGTGGATCACGACTTCACCGGGCAGTTGGCGTCGGATCCGTCGTCTGGCGGTGTGGACGAGCCGGGGATCCTGGCGCCGATCGAGGTGGGCCGGTGGGACTTCGAGTCCGCCCGGCCGTGCTACTTCCAGGACCGCGAGGGTACGTGCGAAGCGGCGGACGTTACGCCGTTCGGCCGGTGGCTGGCGTTGACGCGCGGCGCCGCGGTCGAGGCCGGCAACCGGGGCAACGGGCTGCACCTGGACGGCTATTACTTCCCCGACGAGAACCCGGAACCGTGGGAGGCGACCCAGGAGTGGGCCCGCTCGGCGGTGAAGACGGGGCTGACGCCGCCGGACGAGGATGGCGACCAGTACACGATCTGGCAGGACCAGCCTGTGTTGCGGACGGACCAGTCGTTCACGATGTCGGCGTGGGTGACGTTGGACAGCCTGACCGGGACGCGCGCGGTGCTGTCGCAGCGAGGCGTTCACGAGAGTGGGGGCTGGCTGAAGTACGCCTCGTCCTTGAGTAAGTGGCAGTGCGCCGTCACCTCGGCGGATGTTACCGGCTCGGCCACGGCCACGGTCTCGTCCACGTCGCCGGCGGAAGCGGGGGTGTGGACCCACGTGGCGTGCGTGTATGACGCCGGCCGTAGTCAGCTTCGCCTGTACGTCAACGGTGCTCTTGAGGGCACGTTGGCAATCTCGTTCACGCCGATGGCGTCTTCGGGACCGCTACTGGTGGGCCGGACGCTGTACCGGGACCAATTCGTCGATAAGTGGGCTGGCGCCGTGGATGACATCGGCGTCTACCAGGGCGCGATGACCGACGCCCAGGTGAAGGTCCTCCACGACGCGCAGTCAGTGGACGCACCGGAGATCTAGGACGACAGCCGTCTGCTGGTGGCCATCGATGGCCACCAGCAGACGGAGTCGCAAGACGGATTCAGCTTAATCTTTGTGTCCGCGTGAGGGCGGGTGGTGGAGGCGATGGTGGTTGACGTGACGGATGCGGCGATGCGTTCGCTGTTGGTGAAGCGACGTGGCGTGGCTCGTGCGCGGTGGCGGGCGCTGGTGTGCGGCCTGGCCGCCAGCGCGCTGGTTTCCGGGCTGTTGGTGACGACGCCGGCGGCGGCGAAGCCGGAGCCGCAGCACCTGCAGGCGCAGGTGGAGAAGGTGGGCACGAACGGCGTGCGGGTGCGGGCGAAGGCTTGGCCGTATTCCCCGCAGAAGTATGTGCCTCCGCCCGCGCCGACGTGGCCTGCTGCGGGCACCGCCCACGCGACGTTGCCCGCCGCTGGCAGTAGCCGGGTGCGGGCGGGCGCGTTGCCGGTGTCGGTGGCGCGGGCCGCCGGGCGGGCCGGTGCGGATGTGTCCGACGTGACGGTGCAGGTTCTTGACCGCACCACCGCACCGGACGGGTGGCGTGGCGGGCTGCTGCTGCGAATGGGCACCCCCCAGACGGCTGCGGTGGAGGGCGCGGCGAGCCTGTCGGTGGACTATCGCGGCTTCCGCTACGCCTACGGCGGTGACTGGGCATCACGGCTGCGGTTGTGGCAGTTGCCTGAGTGCGCACTGACGACACCGTCCGCCTCGGGTTGTACCGGCAAGCCGTTGCCGTCTCGCAATGACGAGTCCGCCGGGGTGGTGACCGCGCAGGTGCCGGTGACCCCGATCGGATCGGATGCCGCAGCGCGGCTGGCCGGCGACGAGCCGGCGGGTTCGGGAACGCTGCTGGCGTTGGCGGCCGGCCCGTCCGGGTCGTCCGGGGACTTCACCGCCACATCGTTGGCGCCGTCGTCGACCTGGTCGTCCGGCGGCTCGTCGGGGGACTTCTCCTGGTCGTATCCGATGCGGGTGCCGCCGTCGGCCGGCGGACTGGCGCCGTCGGTCGGAGTGTCGTACTCGTCGTCGAGCGTGGATGGCCGGTCGGAGGCGACGAACAACCAGCCCTCCTGGGTGGGGGAGGGTTTCGAGTACTGGCCGGGCTACATCGAACGCCGCTACGTGCCCTGCGCCGAGGATATGGGCAGCGGGGCGAACAACACGGCCAAGACCGGTGACCTGTGCTGGCGGTCAGACAACGCCGTGATGAACCTCAACGGCTCCAGCGCGGAGCTGGTGTATGAGAAGGGTAAGGGCTGGCACGCCCGCGGGGAGGACGGCTCGCTGATCGAGAAGCTGACCGGCGCGGGCAACGGCGACGACGACGGCGAGTATTGGAAGATCACCACCTCCGACGGCACCCAGTACTTCTTCGGCCAGCACAACCTGCCCGGTCAGTCGTCGGTGACGAACTCGACCTGGACGGTGCCGGTGGCCGGCAACCACTCCGGGGAGTCGTGCCACCAGAGCTCGTTCACCGCGTCGTTCTGCACTCAGGCGTGGCGGTGGAACCTCGACTACGTCGTGGACGTGCGCGGCAACACACTGTCGTACTGGTATGCGCCAGAGACAAACAAGTACGCCCGCAACCACACCGACAGCGATGCCGTCTCCTACACCCGCGGGGGCACGCTGACCCGCATCGACTACGGCACCTGGGACCGCGGCGCAACCGACCGATCCGTGAAACCCACCGCGCAGGTGTTGTTCAATCCCGACAGCTCGGCTGTCGACCGCTGCGTGACCAGCTCGTGTGGCACGCACGACGCGACGAACTGGCCGGACACGCCGTGGGACCAGTCCTGCACCGGAACCTCGTGCGCGGGGAAGTACTCCCCGACGTTCTGGTCGACCAAACGCCTGTCGAAGATCGTCACCCGGGTGTGGGACACCACCAAGCCGACCCCGGACTGGCAGGACGTCGAGTCATGGACGTTCACGCACTCGTTCCCCCCGCCAGGGGACGGCAGTGATCACGCCGGCCTGTGGCTGGACAAGATCGTGCACGCCGGTCTGGTCGGCGGAACCGTGACGATGCCGCCGGTGACGTTCACGCCGATCTCGCTGCCCAACCGGGTGCTCACCCAGAACACCACCACCAACAACTGGCAGCGCATCGACTACATCACCACCGAAAGCGGCGCGAAGATCGACCTCGAGTGGGAAGTACCGGAGTGCAGCTCGGAGAACCTCCCCTCGCGTCCGGAAACCAACACCAAACGCTGCTATCCCGTGATGGTGGACGACCCCGATGACCCGACGGGCACCAAGGTCGTCGAGGAGTGGTGGCACAAGCACCGGGTCAAGTCGATCTCCGAGTCTGATCTCCCGACCGATCCAACGGGCCACCAAGCACCGCCGACGTTCACCTACTACGACTACGTGGGCGCCCCGGCGTGGCACTACGCCGACGACGACGGCCTCATCGAGCCAAAACGTAAGACGTGGAGCCAGTTCCGCGGCTACGCCACCGTCAAGACCCAGGTGGGGGATGTGCCCGGGACGCAGACGCTGACCGAGACCCGCTACCTGCGCGGCATGCACGGCGATCGGCTGTCCCCAACGACTACCCGCACCGTGACGGTACCGGCCTCGATTGGCTCGGAAACCGTCTACGACGAGGACCAGTTCGCCGGCATGGTCCGCGAACAGATCGCCTACAACGGCACCGAGTCCAAGCCGGTGTCCAAGACGGTCAACGTGCCATGGATGTCCCCGGCGACGGCGTCGCGCACCATCAACGGCGACACCGTCACCGCCCGCTTCACCGACACGAAGATTACCTATGAGGCGACGGCCCTGGGTGTGGACGGGGCACGTGGCTGGCGCACGACGCGCTCCGAGTCGTGGTTCTCCGACACCTACGGCACCGTCGACCGGCAGCAGGACGACGGTGACACCGCCGTCACCGGCGACGAGACCTGCACCACCTACACCTACAACCGCAACACCGACAAGAACCTGCTGGAGACGGTCAAGCAGACCACCACCACAGCGTTGACCTGCGGCACGACACCGACCAGCACCGATCACATCATCTCCGATACCCGGACCTTCTACGACGGCGCCACCGACGTCAACACCGCACCCGTCTACGGGTCGGTCACCAAGGCCGAGCAGCTCAAGGACTGGAGCCCCACGGGGGGCACGGTGTGGCAGACGGTCGGCCAGGCGACCTTTGATGCGTTCGGCCGGACCGCGTCCACCACCGACATCAAGGGCAACGTCGTCACCACCGCCTACACCCCGGCCTCCGGCGGCCCCGTCACCAAGGTCACCACCAAGCGGCCAGCCCCCTACAACTGGGAAAGCAGCACCGAGCTCAGCCCCTACTGGGGCTCCACCACCAAGACCACCGACCAAAACGCCCGGGTCACCGACGTCTCCTACGACGCGCTCGGCCGGGTGTGGCGGGTGTGGAACATCGGCTGGGACAAGACCGGCCACGAATCCAACCCCTCGGCCGAGTACACCTACACGTTCGCGGCGAACCGTAGCGCCTACCCGTATGTGACGTCGAAGGTGCTGCACGCCGGCGGCGGATACCGCACCACCTACGAAATCCTCGACTCGCTGTTGCGGCCCCGGCAGACGCAGACCACCGGCGTCGGCGGCGGCAACGTGGTCACCGACACCATCTACGACAAGCTCGGCCGCGCGAACGCCAGCTACAACCCGCACCTGGAGGCCGGCACCCCATCCGGGACGCTGCTGTGGATGCCGGAATGGTCCGTGCCCGCGGTCACCAAGACCGTGTTCGACAACGCCAACCGGCCCACCGCCCAGATCTTCCTCGGCACCGACGGAGAAACCAACCTCGTCGAGAAGTGGCGCACCACCACCGCCTACGAGGGGGACCTGACCAAGGTCACCCCACCAGACGGCGCCACCCCCACCACCACCGTGGTCGACGCCCACGGCCGCACCGTGGAGCTGCGGCAGCACACCACCGGGCAAGGAGTGGGCGGGGCGTACCAGTCGACCCGCTACACCTACAACGGCAAAAACCAGCTCGTGAAGGTTTCCGACCACGCCCGTAACGAGTGGACTTACACCTTCGACGTCAAAGGCCGCCAGACTCAGGCATCAGACCCGGACAAGGGCACCACAAGCAGCGGGTACAACGACTACAACGAGATGGAGACCACCACCGACGCCCGTCGGCAAATACTGTGGTACAAGTACGACGCGCTCGGCCGCAAGACCGAACTGCGTCAGGACTCGGCCACCGGCCCGCTGCGGGCCAAGTGGAAGTACGACACGCTGTTCACCGGCTCCACCTCGGGAGCGAAGGGGCAACTGACCGAGGCGTACCGGTACGAGCCCGCTGGCTCGGCCAACATCTACAAATGGCGGGTCGGGGGCTTCACCACCCGCAACCAGCCCAGCAGCATCGACTACGTCATCCCTGCCGTCGAAGGCAGCGGCCTGGCGGACACCTGGGGCTTCGGCTACGCCTACTCGCCTTACGAGGGCAGCCCGACCAGCATCCAGTACCTTAACGGCGGCGGGGGCCTGACCAACGAGGCCGTGGACACCGAGTACGACAAGACCACCGGCCTGCCCACGTCACTGAAGACCACCGCCATCAACGTCGGCACCTACGTCGCCGCCCAGGACTACACCTCCTACGGCGAACCGACCATCACCAAACGCAAGATCGCCGGCGGGGTGTATGTCGACGACGCGACCTACTACGACCTGACCACCCGGCGGATCACCCACACCGCGATCAAACCGGAAACCACAGCCGCCACCGTCTCCGACCGCAACTACACCTACGACGACGCCGGCAACATCACCTCCATCGCCGACACCCCACAAGTCGGCGCCGCCGACACCCAGTGCTTCCGGCAGGACAAGCTGGGCCGCCTGACATCAGCATGGACTCCGAAGACCGATGTCACCTGTGCCACCGATCCCACCGTGGCCAACCTGGGTGGCCCCGCCCCGTACTGGCTGGACTGGACCATCGACGCCGTCGGTAACCGCACCAAGGAGGTCACCCACACCAGCGCCGGGGACACCACCCGCACCTACAAAGTCCCGACCGGCGGCCCCGGCGTAGTGCGGCCCCACGCGGTCACCCAGGTCACCACTGAGGCCTCCGGCCAAAACCCCGTCACCACCAACTACGACTACGACAACATCGGCAACACCACCTGCCGACCCGCCGGAACAGCCACGAACACCTGCCCACCACCCGGTAACGGCTCCCAGAACCTCACCTGGGACGCCGAAGGACACCTCGCCTCCGTCACCCAGAACGGGAACACCGTCGAGACCAACATCTACGACGCCGACGGCAACCGAATCATCCGCCGCGACGCCACCGGCACCACCCTCTACCTCCCCGGCCAGGAAATCCGCCGCGACAACAACTCCATCACCACCGGCACCCGCTACTACACCTTCAACGGCCAGGTCGTCGCCTCCCGCAACCCCAGCGGCCTCACCTGGGTCTACAGCGACCACCAAGGCACCCAACACACCGCCATCAACACGGCAAGCCAAGCAGTCACCACCCGACGGCAAACCCCCTACGGCCAACCCCGCGGCACCCAGCCAACATGGCCCAACCCGAAGGGCTTCGTCGGCGGCGACCCCGACCCCACCGGCCTCACCCACCTCGGCGCCCGCGAATACGACCCTACGCTCGGCCGATTCATCAGCGTCGACCCGATCATAAACATGGCTGACCCGCAGCAGTGGAACGGCTACGCCTACGCCAACAACACTCCTGTCACATCCAGCGACCCCACCGGCCTCATCGACGACGACTGTAAGTACTTCGACTGCTACGGCTACAACCCCAAGACCGGCTGCCCGCACGGCTGTGGCTCGACCGACAACGTCGAGTACGGCAAGACGAGAGGCCTGAGCAGCACCAAGGCGAAGCCTGGCGGAAAGTATGTTCCGCCGCGGCGGCCGAGCAAAAAGATTCTGAATCTCCTTGCTGATGAACGTAGAAAGCAGCATCTCGAAGAGGAACACGACTGGGTGACGGAGTTGCTCTTTGGCTCCGGCCATTCGGACCAAGTGTCGTGTGGACGAGGTTATAGTCCTACCCTCTGCGCGGACAATGCACGTTTGATCGACGCATGCCAGGCGTATGAATTTTGCGATGATGAATACGTGGCCGAGCTTCAGAGCCAGTGCGGCGGGTGTCACCTGGAGTACGTCGAGGTGGTCTCGCTGGTTGTGCCGGTGGTACCGGGGGGTGGCATGCGACCGGTGCCATCCACCCGGGTGCTCCCGAGTCGGGGTGCGGCATTCAGGGCTGCGAAGAGAGATCTCGGTATCCCGAGGAGTCAGCAGCCTGACGAGTTTAGGATGACCCCCATGACCGATCGATCGGGACGGCAAATCATGAACCCTGATGGAACTCCAGTGATGACCCGGGAATACATATTCAGGCGCGGCGACGGTAGTCGGGTAATCATCCAGGACCATTCGGCTGGCCACTATTTCAATGAAGGTGGAATCGGTGACCAAGACCCTCACTTGAATGTTCGTCCGTTTGAAAACCCCAGGACCGGCAAGGTTCCTGGCACGGCTCAGCACTACGAGTACTAGCGGGAGTGCCTGTGTTGGAGTGGATCAACGCTCTCAGTAATCCGCAGCGGGTATTGGCCGTCTATGGAGCCACAATGCCGACGCTGGAAAATGTGCATATCCACGAGGTCTGTGTCGACAGGGAGGGCCCGACACTTCGCATGCGGTTCGATCTGTCGAAAATCCCAACCAATCCTCCCCAGAAATGGCGGCGAGATGGCCTAGATGTAGTTCAGCTTGAAATCGCCTTCGGGGGCGTGAGTGAAATTGCGATTCAACAGTTTTCGACGGACCCGGTGTGTGATCTCAAAATCCAAAAAGATGGGTCGGTTTATTTTTCAGGCGAATCTGATTCGGTGAGGCTGGCGGGCGTTGCGAGCACGGCGACGGTCTTGCGCATCTCTGCGTATGCGAACTCGTAGAAGGGTGCGCGCAGAGTCACCCACCAGTGGGTCCACGACGATCAACTGCGCGACCTCCTGGTCGACGGCAGGCGCCTGACACGACAGAAAATCACCCGTTCTGGAACGCAGCATACTTTATCGCTACGGCAGCAAGTTGGGTTATCGCCTACAAGTATCAATCACGCTGTACGAGAAATCGCGGATTCGGATGGAATGGGTGGTGGGGCTACAATCTCGGGTCGCTTCTGGTTCTTGACGGCGAGTTTAGGGATAGCTGGTGCCGATAGCGGGGTGAGCAGCTATGCCTGGACGTCTGCCAGGTGAGCTATGGACTGGATAGGCCCTGTAGTTTAGCGTGACTGAGGGCGGGCTTCACGTTCAAGTCGTGTGGCCCGCCCTCTACCCCATGAAAGTGAAATGGTGGCTCACAGGAACCTCCTGATTCCGCTGGATCTCGTCAACCGTCTCCGCTATCCGTTGAGGTCGATTCGAGATGGTAGTCCCGCAGGTCTCGTGGAAGTGCGTTCATGGGGTCAAACCCTCTTTCGTCGAAGTGTCACCGTGACGCTTCCACTTGACAAAAAGGCGGCCGCAGCGGTTTCCGCTGCTTCTCGGTTGCAGCGCGCAGAGGTGTTCGCTCTGCACCCGATGCGGTATGTGCTGGTCGCCGCTGCTGTTATCTCTCTTGTCAACGCTTGGGCAGAATGGCGAATTTCGACGCTTCCAGCCCTTCTGGCCGGGGGCGCGATCATGGTTGAGGGCGTGATGCGGTTGCTGGAGAGACACTTTGTCCTTCCGCAACACCCGCGCCGCGTTGGGCGGCATACCCTTTTGATCGGGAACGTGCCAGTGGA
>NZ_JBLROA010000089.1:0-16933 GCF_047921505.1 Micromonospora sp. SL1-18
GCGAACTCCTTAGTAAGGCCGCGAGGTCATCCACCTCCACTGGCACCGCCTCGTAGTCGTCATACATGCCAGCCATGATGTCGGACCTCACGCTCGGCCAGTCCATGTTGGCGATGTCGTGGAGGTCGTGACCCTGGCGAAAGTGGAAGTGCCGCGGAAGATCACTCCACCTGCCCCTTCTCGGCGAGGCTGTCCCGACTAACCGGTCAATCTCAGCGAAGATTTCCTCTAGCTCGTCATATTCTGGTTCGTCGACAAGCTGCAGATCCCTAGGAACCCGTCTGACAAGCGGAGCAAGTAGGCGATCGAACTCTGCAACCAACTGCTCAAGCCGCCTCCGAACGACATGGCGTCGTTTGTGGGAGTAACGCTGTCGATACTCGGCCACCTCCTCGCCCGGTGCACCGATGCTTCGCTCGAACTGAATTCGTGCAAGAGGCTCATCCAGGTCGAGGCAGTCAAACCGACCTTGGGCAATCTCATCTAAGTCGCCAAACAGTTCAGTCGAAGGTCGCCACCCGTCAATGGAGGGAAGGGCGGTACGGATTTCACCGAAAGACCGGACCAGTTCGCGATACCGGATACCTTCCGGGCTTCCCGCTTGAAAGACGAGGCTTTCGGGGACGAGATCGATCATCTCTTTCCACAGCTTCTCAAGACGAACGATGTTGGCCTCAGTCCTGTCAAAGGCTTGCAGCGCGGCGTCAAGGTCCATGTGGGACATGGAACCAGTAGCACCGCTAGTTCCGCATCGAAAGATCGGCCCGCTTGAGGTTGGTCCGTCAGCCCTTGGGCTTCCACTAGGCCGTGAGGAGCCCTACGGCGGCGATCCGGAATGATCCGCTGCGGCAAGGCGAGAAGCCATGCCGTTCGCAGTCTCGCACCCACCTGCGACAAGACCGGCTGTCGACAGACTGCTGACGACGATCATCGGCAGGCGGCGTGGAGCACCAAAGCCGGGTCGCCTCAGCCTTACCTGAGCCCGTGCCCGATCCGTGCCCGATACAGCGGTCAACATCGGCCAGCGGAGGCCCGTCGCAGAGCTTGGCCGGGTCGCTCATGCTTCAACGACCAGGGGGCACCAGGCCAGGGGGCCGCAACCCAACCCGATTCCCAAGCTGAGGCTTGACTCAAGAGGTGTCCGGCCTCGGTGCCCCGGGCGACGCCGTCAAGGCGGCCGGCGGCCCGGCTCTGGACCGCCGCCGGCTGGAGCTGCCCGGTCACATCAAGTCGCTCGGCCACTACCCGGTCAGCATCAAGCTGCACCCCGAGGTGACCGCCAAGTTCGACCTGAACGTCGTCCAGGGCTGACACCCGACAGCACGACCAGGCCGACAACTCCAGCCGTCTCCCGGTAGCTCCCGGCCGGTTGCGTTGGGGGGTCAACCGGCCGCGGGTGCCTCCGCGCCGAGGTGTTGACGGGTGCTGCGCCGGCAATCTCAGCCGTTTGCGCAACGGGCTGGACCACGTTGGCGAGTCCAAGGGCAAGTTCATCTCCGACCCGCCATGCACAAGAAGGTTCTCGACAGCCGCCGTTTCTAGCGTTTGCGCCGCTGAGGTAGGTCCCTGCCTCCTTTGGCCTCTGACCAGCGGAATTGGTGCCGCCGGAGGTGTCTCCACCTGCCCGGTGCGGTCCACCGAAAAACGACTCGCGTACGAGTCGATGCCGACGCGGCCTGGTTTTCGGATCGCGCCCGCAAGGCTTGTCCACCGGGTGCCACGGCTCTGTCGGGTCGGTGTGCTTTCGTAGAGCCTGGCCCCTGCGGGACCCGTCTACCGGCGGGGACGTGGGCGGGTGGCCGTGGGCTACGGCTACACCGTTGGGATTAGTGGCAAGGCGGAACGCTAAGGCGCGACGCCGGGCCGCGCGGTTGAAAGGTGGGGATCCGTAGGACCGGGCCACTACAGTACGGCGAACGTGGCCGATGACTGGCAAGTCGGGGTCAAGGCGAGCGCCCGGGGACTGGACCTCCCCGGGGCCGCCGTGATGGTCACGTCCACCCATGTCCGAGCCAAGGACCATTACACGAGGAGAACGAAACCAAGTGACCACGGTAACGAGAGGCACGGGGCCGCGCCAGAGCGGGGGGACCAACGACACGGAGAACGCCCTGATCGTGGCGCTCTTGACGGTCGTGATCATTGGGATCGGTGCACTGGTCTACGTCGTGCAGATCAGTGCCGACATGGGCACGGTTGCCCCGGTGGCGATCTCCGCGATCAGCGCGATCACGCTGGCCGCGATCAGTGCGCTCACGGTGGTGCTCCGCAGGCGGCTTCCGCGTACTCGGAGGTGACCGGGCCGAGGCTGGCGGGCCGTCTACTCCTTCATCGACCTCCACGAGGTCAGCTAACAGGCACGGATGACAACCGATCACAGCAGACGATGCACCGCAGCCGCGTTCGGGACGAAGGAGTCAAGCTCGCCGGAGCGTCAGCAGGAAGTCAGCAGAAGCGGTGACATCCGCTGGTAAGCGCTGACAGAGGGCGACGGGCGCTGAGTGAAAGACGACGAGCGTTGCTGCTTGTCGATGACGCTCAGCGCCCGTCATCCGCCTTTGCAAGGCAGGGGTTAGGGGTTCAAGTCCCCGCGTTGGCCGACCTGTCGTGAAACGTGGAAGCGGCGCTCGCTCTACGAAGAGGCGGGCGCCGCTTCCCGCGACGGTCGGGCCGTGCCGGCGTTGCTAGAAGCGCGAGGCCCCTGCGTCGAGCGTCACGTCATCGCCGGCGGCGACGGTGACCCAGTCGGTGTAGCCGTAATATTCGGTGCCGTTGTAGGTCCAGGACACGAGGTCGGAGTCCGGCGAGGCGATGAAGCGGAACCGGTGCATGTAGAACTCGACGCGGTATGTGCCCGGTCTGACCCGTGCGATGTACGTGCCGTCCGAGTTGACCGTGGCCTTGATCGTCCCGATGTTCTGCCATCGCACATTGATTCGGTCGATACCGAAGGGACCAACCGGTGCGCCGGGGTCCGTTGCGTCTCGTACGAGGTTTGAGTTCTCATCCATCCAGACGGTTCCATGGATGGTGGCCGCCTGGAGGACCGTGAACAAGTGCTCCGCGGTGTTGTTGTCCAAGTTGGACTCAGGTGAAGTGGTCGAAGCGTTCAGGCCCAGTGTGATGACGCCCGGGGGTCCGGAGATCGTGGCGGAGAAGCTGAACTCGTCGCTCCACTGGCCGGGCCAGAGCGGAGCGTGCGTACAACGCCACCCCGGCCTGCCGTCCGCCGCCGTGTCGCCGAACGCGCAGGTCCAGCCATATGGGCTCGACATTTTCGAGTTCGTCAAGCCCTCGGGCACAGGGACGGTGATCGTGACGTCCTGGGCGCGCCGGGTACCGCCGTTGACAAGCCAGCGGGTGAATTCCACTCGATCGCCTTCGATCACATCCTGGTTGGACGGCCCGTCGTTGTAGGCGAAGAATAGATCGGCGGTACTGGGGATGTAGGTCATGGTGGCCTGACCGGTGTTGTTGCGGGTGTTTGGCTCCCGGTCCGAGGTCGCCGTCGCCGAGACGGTGACGGTGTCACCGGCGGTCCCGTCCGGAAGGCCGAACGGGATGCTCAGTGGATCGGCGGCCGCACCCGCGGCCAGCGGCGCATGCGTACAGGTCGCGGTTCCGTACAGGTCGCAATTCCAGCTCGGTGGGAGGACGAAGCCGTCGGAGAAGAAATAGGCTCCGGCGGGCAGGCTGAGGGCCAGCGTGAACTCCTGGCTGGCCAGGGATCCGATATTGCGCACGTCGACTGTCACGTAGGTCCAGCCGTCGACGTCGAGGACCTCGGTCGGGTCAACGGCTGCGGTGACGGCCAGGTCGGCATGGGACGGGTCGGCGTACGCCGGACTGACGCCCAGCAAGGCGCCGAGGAGGCCCAGCACGCCGGCGGCGCTGACGGTACGGAGCAGGGAACGGCGTTTGAGGGGTTTGGTTGACACAATGTCCTCTCGTCGAGGAATCAGCCGTGTAAGTGGTGAATCGGCCTGGACGGAAAGACACTACGTGTCCGGGTACGAAATTTCTGCCCAGAAGAGACGCTATCCGGGAGTTAGTGAGGTTCCCCCGATAGCGTGGAGGCCGGACCTAAGGGGATAGATGGTCATGGCTGAGACGAGACGGCGCTGGTCTGAGGATCGCTACGTAGCGCCTACCCCACTGCGTTGGGGTGGCTGTCGACAGCCGCGGTGACAGCAACAGGCTCGGACGAGCGCAGCGGCCGGCGGCCGGGCGCAGACAGCCGCCCGAGGTCGTGGATGCGGACGGGCCCTGCCGGACGGAGTGCCCAGAACTTGTAAGCGAGTAGTCAGGCCGCACCGCAAGATCCGGAACAGTACGGACTGCGGCTCCTGCTCCTGCTCCGAGAGCCGGGCTTATGTACCGCTCTGCGGCAGGTGGCGCGCCAGCTCGGCCCGCAGGGCTTGGACGCCGGGCTGCATTAGGCCGACGTCGACGATGTAGATGCGGCGGCCGCGGCGTTGGTGGGGGCGCTGCGCGGGAGCGGGAGGTGTCACCGCTTCCGGACGCAGGGTCACCTGGAGGGCGGCGAACGGGCCAGGCCGGCGGATCGTCGCTGACTCGATCGCCTCCCACGCGAGAACGACTGGTCGGCCCCTCCGGGCTAGTTCCACGGCGGTGCTTGACATCCGAATCCACGCCCACCGCCCCCGATGACCGACGAGCCAGACGCCGCTGAAGACGACGGCGCCTATGAGGCCGCCCACAAGGGCTAGGAGCGGATGGTGCGGAGGCTCCCGAAGGATCAACGCGAGCGCGGTCTGGTAGACCAGCCACCAAGCCGAGGCGATGAGGAACGTCATGACAAGGACCCGCCGGACGGGCAGCCGGAAGGTCACCCAGTCGGACGTGACGGTCATTGGCACTCCATCCATCGACATGACGGCAGGGTAGAGGAGCCCCGCCAGAGCGGCCAGTGACGGCGTTCCTGGGCTCACGAGGCCACGAGACGCCAGCCAAGATCGACGATGAGCAGCAGTGGGCACCCGGAACTGGCTGAGCAGCCAAGCGAGCAGCCAAGCGAGCAGCCAAACCGGCGAACAGCAGCGGACGATCGCGGACGCGGACATCAACTTGAGCAGAAGGACCAGGCGGCGGACCAGCGATGTGCTACCGACTCGTAATGCGTAGGCCGACGGTTCGATTCCGTCAGGCGGCTCGGTGAGAAAGCCCAGGTCAACGGCCTGGGCTTCGCCGTTTCCCAAGGTCGACAACGCCCACGGACCGGACGTGCGCTCACGCCGCTGAGCGAGCGTCACGACATGTGCCGGAAGGGCGGCAGTTCAGCGCGCCCTCGTGAAGATGACCGGATGGCGTATCGCTACAGGTGCCCCGTGTCGTTGAAGCTGACCAAGGTCGGCGGTCGGTCGGAATCCCACTGCACGATGGTGAGCGCGCAGTTGGCCTGGTTGAGACCAATCCACCGCCATACCGGGGCGTCAAGCATGTGGCGGACGAACCATCCGATGACGAAGTTGTGCGTAATCAGCAGTTCGTGCCGGTCGTTGTCGCCGGCGACACCGAAGTGTGCGACAGCATCCTGCAGGGCCGTCGCGTCTTCGTCGCGTTCGTCGTCGGGCACGCCGTCGAGCCAGGCATGCCACCGGCCCGGGTATCGGCCGCGTTGCCCGGTGGAGGGCACCGGCGTTCGGTCCGCTACAAAATCGCAGCCGTGCCGCGGCACCTGTGGGAGATGGCCGGCGATGATGTCGGCGGTCTGGGCCGCCCGGGCCAACGGACTGTGATGGATCGCCGAGAAAGGCACTGTACGCAGCCGCCGGCCCAGCCGGTCCGCCTGCTCACGACCGAGTTGCGAAAGGCCTCCGTCCGAGGCGTGACCGGACGCCGGATCCTGTTCGCCGTGGCGGACGAGGTACAGCAGCGTACGAGCCAACGTGGGCCACCTCCGGGTCCTTGTGCGACGAGGAGCACGATAGATCACGGAGGCACGGACGACCCGGCCGAGAACAAGGCCAGGTGCACTCTTTTCTGCCGCCGTCTACGACGAACAGACCAACCGTTCTCCCGCTCGATGTCACATCCGCGGCCCGGCCGGTGTCTCCATGGCGCGACGACCTACCAACCCGTCGGCCCAGCCACCGACACAGGAGGAGACATGGAGCACACGACCCGCATCCCCCCGGCCGAGATCACCGGCGTCAAGGGAGCGCTGATCAAGCGGATGATCGAGAAGAAACTGGGCAAGGTGCCGACGGCGGTGGGCGTCTACTGGCACAACCCCAAGGTGCTGTTCGCCAGCTTCGGCCTCGGCGGCAAGCTGCAGAAGTGGGACGCCTGCGACGAGAACCTGAAGTCGTTCGCCCACATGGCGGTCGCGTCGCTAGTCGGCTGCACGTGGTGCCTGGACTTCAACTACTTCGAGACCCGCAACAAGGGACTCGATGTGGAGAAGGCGCGCGAGATCCCACGGTGGCGGGAGGCGGACGTCTTCACTCCGCTGGAGCGGGACGTCCTGGAGTACGCCGAGGCGATGAGCCAGACACCGCCGACCGTGACCGACGAGCTGGTGGACCGGCTGCACGCCGAGCTGGGACCTCCCGCCGTGGTCGAGCTCACCTCGGTGATCGCATTCGCGAACATGAGCACGCGTGGCAACGTGGCGCTCGGCATCGAGTCCGACGGCTTCGCCGCCGCGTGCGGCTTGAAGCCGCTGGCCAAGCGCCCGGGAGTAGCGTCCGCGTCATGAGCGAGGACCCCTTCGTCGTCCACCGCAGCCTGCTGTTCACCGTCGCCTACGAGATGCTCGGCTCGGTCGCCGACGCCGAGGACGTGGTGCAGGAGACCTGGCTGCGGTGGGCAGCCTTGGTCGACGCCGAGCGCTGCGAGGTCCGGGACCCCCGGGCGTACCTCGTGCGGATCGTGACCCGGCTCTGCCTCAACCGGCTGCGCACGCTCGCGCGGCAGCGCGAGGAGTACGTGGGCGAGTGGCTGCCCGAGCCCCTGCTGACCAGCCCGGACATCGCCGAGGACGTCGAGCTCGCGGAGAGCGTGTCGATCGCCATGCTGGCGGTACTCGAGACTCTGCTACCGACGGAGCGCGCGGTCTTCGTGCTCCGCGAGGTCTTCGATGTGCCGTACGACGAGATCGCCGAGGCGCTGGACAAGTCGCCGGCGGCGGTGCGCCAGATCGCGACGCGGGCCCGCAAGCACGTGGCGGCGCGCCGGCCGCGGATGTCGGTAAGCCGCACCGAGCAGGAGCAGGTGGTCGAGCGGTTCCTTGCCGCGCTGACCACCGGCGACGTGCCCGGACTGCTCAAGGTGCTGGCTCCCGACGTGCTCGTCGTGGGCGACGGCGGCGGCCTGGCCCCGGTAATCCCGAAGCCGGTCCGCGGGGCCGCAAAGCTCGTCCCGGTGATGGCCCGCTTCGCCGAGGTCGCGCCCGGCGCCAGGGCTTTCATCGTCGACCTCAACGGCGGCATCGCGGCGCGCATCGACCCCGGCGGCGAGAACGACACGGCCGTGTCGTTCGTCATCGAGGATGGCCGGATCACCCAAATCTACGCGATCCGCAACCCGCACAAGCTCGAGCGGCTGGGCGAGGTGGCCGAGCTTCGACGGTGAGTCCAGGCTTAAGCATGCTCGCGTCTGCCGGTGCGGAACGGCGGCGGGCAGCCCACGTCCGAGCCGGGCGTGCAGTGGAGCTTGTACTCGTGCTCGGCGCCCTTTACGTCGGGCAGCTTGTCGGTCTTGCCGTCGTTGGCGACCTCCACAGTGACGTCCTCGAGGAACCGCTGCCAGACCGGGAAGTCGGCGACGCCCATGTCGGGGTTGGCGAACAGCGCGCCCCAGTTGGCCGGCGTATGGCTCTCGTACCAGGGGCGGCCGTCCGCCGCCACCACGCTGGGCGAGCTGTAGTAGGTCTTGTCGTCCACGCATCTCGGAGGTGAAGGTCACACGGGCGCTTCCGGCCTGCTTCAACTTGCCTGCTCATGCCTGACCTGCGGCGGAAGTGGTCCGGGCCGAGCCTGCGGCGCGACGTTGAGTGTGGCCGGTGGACGGTCGGGTGCGGCATCGACCGTTTTGGAGGTGGTGCGGCCCGCTCCGGTTCTGGCACACTGCCATCGCCTGGCAGCTCTATGCGCCGGCCCTACTTCTCATCGTCCCTACACGGGGGGTTTCTCTTGCCACTCCGCCGTTCGGCGGTGGCTGCGCTCGCACTGGCCGTCACCGGGGTACTCGTCCCCGCCGTGCACCCGGCCCATGCCGCCCAGCCACCCGACCACAAGTTCAGCGCCTCGCCGTTGCCGCGCCCGGAACGGCCGCGCGACCTCAAGGAACGCGAGTTCGATCCGGACGCGGTGCTCGTCCGCTTCAAGTCCGGCGCCTCCCGCTCTGCCAAGAGCCAGGTCCTCGGCCGCCGGGACGTACGTTCCAGCGCCGGCGTCGACGGCACCGAGTGGGTCAAGGTGCGCGGCGCAGGCTCGGCTGTGGACCTCATGCGCAGCCTGCGTAAGGATCCGGCCGTCGCCGACGTCAGCCTCGACTACAAGCGCACGGCCAGCCTCAAGCCGAACGACCCGGCGTACGCCTACGGTGATCAGTCTTATCTGAACACCGTCCGGCTGCCCCAGGCGTGGGACCGGACCACGGGCTCGACCGGCCAGATCATCGCGGTGGTCGACACGGGCGTGAACATCAATCACCCGGACCTCAAGGGCCGGACCGTGACCGGCTACAACGCGATCAACCCGAGCGCCCTGCCGGCCGACGACAACGGCCACGGCACGATGGTGGCCGGTATCGCGGCGGCCAACACCAACAACGGCATCGGCGTGGCGGGTGCCGCGTGGACGGCGCGCATCATGCCGATCAAGGTCCTCCGCGCGAACGGCTCCGGGTACGACTCGGAGATCGCCAGGGGCGTCGTCTGGGCCGCGGACCACGGTGCCAAGATCATCAACATGTCGCTCGGCGGCCCGGGTGACAACACCGCGCTGCACGACGCGATCAGGTACGCGACCGGCAAGGGCGCGGTGGTCGTGGTGGCCGCCGGCAACGACGGCGACGGTAGGGCCCAGTACCCGGCCGCGTACTCCGAGGTCATCGCGGTCGCCGCCACCGACGCGTCCGGCCGGCTCACCGACTTCAGCTCGTACGGTGACTGGATCGACGTCGCCGCCCCCGGCACGGACATCGTCTCCACCGGGCTGGGCTCGAACTACTACATCGGCGACGGCACCTCCTTCTCCGCGCCGATCGTCTCCGGCACGGTTGCGCTGGTGCGGACGATCTACCCGTCGATGACTTCGGCGCAGGTCCTCGCCCGGATCCGCAACACCGCCCGGGACGCCGGTCCGCGCGGCATCGACCCGTACTACGGCTACGGCATCCTCGACGCGTACGCCGCGGTCGGCGGCCCCTTCGGGGCGGAGTTCCCGGCCCCGTCCCTGGGCGCCAACGAGCCGAACGACGTACCGGCCCGGGCAACCGCGCTGGGCACCTCGGCCACCGGCACCATCGGCATCGAGGGCGACATCGACTGGTACAAGTTCACCGTGGACGGCCTCAAGTCCGTCGAGGTGACGGTGCGGCCGCCCGCGTACGACCCCTACTGGATGCAGAACCTCGACCCGGTCCTGGCCGTCTACGACAGCAACCTGCGCCTGGTCGGCGGGTCCGACGTCAACGGCCCGGGCGGTGCCGAAAAGGTGTCCGCCAAGATCGGCGCCGGTACCTACTACGTCTCGGTGCGCAACTACAACGGCGCCCTCGACACCCGCCCCTACACCGTCTCCGTGGACAGCCCGCCGGCACCGATGTTCGGGCCGTACCAGGTCAAGACGACCGGGTCGCAGCCGCAGACCGTGGCCATCGGCGACGTCACGGGCGACGGCCGTAACGACGTGGTCATGGCCACCACCTTCAACTTCGACTCGGCCAACGACCGCAAGCTGTTCGTCTTCGCGCAGCAGCCCAATGGCACGCTGGCCGCCCCGGTCAAGTACGCCACGCGCCTGCAGGACGGGGACCCGGCCGCCCTCGCCCTGCTCGACGCCACCGGCGACGGCAAGCAGGACGTGGCCCTGGGCACCAGCGCCGGTGTGGAGATCTTCCGGCAGACCGACACGGGCACGCTGGAGTCGATCGGCACGATCGCCGACACCACCGGCAGTACGGCCCTCGCCGCCGCCGACCTGGACGGCGACGGCCTCACCGACCTGGTGGTGGCCACCGGCGACGGGATCAAGCTGCTGACCCAGGAGGCCGACCACACCTTCACCGTCTCGCCCGTGGCGGCCGAGACCAGCCGCGAGCTGGAGGTCGGTGACGTCAACGGCGACGGCCGCCCTGACGTGGTGGGCTACTCCGGCACGACCGTTCGGGTCTGGGACCGCACCGACGACGGCTGGCACCGCACCGATCACTCGATCGGCTCCGGCCCGCAGATCGGCGGGATCGAGGTCGCGGACATCTCCGGTGACGGCCGCGCCGACGTGGTCGCCACGTTGTACGGGAACCCGCCGGCCGTCGCCGTCCTGCGGCAGAACGCGGCCGGCGGCCTGGACGCAGCCCAGCTGACCCCGCTGGGCGACCTTCCGGGGCCGGTCAGGGCCGCCGACGTGAACGGCGACGGCCGGCTCGACGCGGTCACGGTGCACAGCAGGGCGATCAGCGTCCTCCCGCAGAAGGCGGACGGTTCACTCGGCGCGCCGGGCGTCTCCGCCCTCCCGTACGCCTCGAACTACCAACCGCACGGTCTGGCCCTCGGTGACATCAACGGCGACGGCAAGGTCGACGCGGTCACCGCGAACCCGGACAACGGCCTGGTCGTGCTTTACAACGGCGCGGAGCCGGGCCCGGTGGGCGCGCAGGGCTGGGTGCGCGACGCCTCCCCGGCCGACTTCGCCACCGGCGTGGCCGTCACGGCGAAGCCGACCGTCACCTTCGCCCGGAACGTGAACGCGGCGACGGTGACCTCGTCCACGGTGCGGCTGATCAACGGTCGTACCGGGGCGGCTGTGCCGGTCAACCTGTCGGTCTCCGGAGCCACGGTCACGCTGGCCCCGACCGCCGCGCTGCAGGCCAGCACGCCGTACCGGATCACGGTCAGCGGGCTCAAGGACAGCTCGGGTGCCGCCCAGACCGAGGCGTACAGCCGCACCTTCCGTACGCCGACCGCGTCGCTGATCGGCACCGCCGCCACCGTCAGCAGCAATGCCACCTCGCGGACCTACGGCAGCGCGGTGACCGTGACCGGCAAGCTGACCCGCAAGGACACCGGCGCCGGCCTGGTCGGTGTGCCCGTCCAGCTGTGGGCCAAGTACAAGGGCGCCTCGTCGTACGCGCAGCTCACCACGGTGACCAGCGGTACCAGCGGCGCGCTCGCGTACACCCACAAGCCGTCCAAGATCGTCAGCTACCAGTGGATCTACCAGGGCTCTCCCACCTACGCCGGCAGCGTCAGCAGCCTGCGTACGGTGAACGTGGCCACGCTGGTGACGGCGACGCTGTCGAAGACCTCGTTCCGCCTCGGCCGCACCGTGACCCTCTCCGGCAAGGTTTCGCCGAGCCACTCGGGGAAGACGGTCTATCTGCAGCGCTTGGTCAACGGTAAGTGGAAGAACATCACGAGCAAGAAGCTCTCGTCGTCGAGCTCCTACTCGTTCACCATCAAGCCGACCAAGAGGGGCACGTACTCCTACCGGGTCTACAAGGCCGCCGACACCGATCACATCGCGGGCGCCAGCCCGAAGCGGACCTTCAAGGTCACCTGATCCCGTCGGTATCTCCGATCGGTTCCCCCGTCGCGACCGCGGCGGGGGAACCGTCGTCTCCGGGGCCGTCGCCGCAGCGGGGCTACGATGGCGGCGTCGTCTCGTGACCCAGCCGATCGAGAGCGCCGCAGCACATGAAAGCGATACCTATCCTCGTCCTGCTCGTCGTGCTCGCCCTGGACGCGTGGGTCTACACGGACGCCAGGCAGCGGATGAGACGCGGGAGCCCGGTCTCCGTCTCGATCGGGTCGCTCCGGGTCGAGACTCCGGAGGCGTGGCTGCTGGGCTGTGTGGTCCTGTGGGTGGTGTTCTTCCCGCTCTACCTGGCCGCCACCGGGCGGAACCCCTTCGCCCACAGCAGCCGCTGACCAGGCGACGCCGGCTCAGGAGTAGATGGTCTTCACATAGTCTGGGCCGTAGTGGCGTTCGAGGTCGGCGAGGCTATCCGCCGGGGCCTCCACCTCCTTGACCAGCCGGGCCCGGGTCGGCAGGACGTCCGGCCGCCAGGTCTCCGGCTGCCACAGCCCGGAGCGGAGGAACGCCTTCGGGCAGTGGTAGAAGATCTGCTCGATGGCCACCTCGACGGCCAGCACCGGCCGGTGCCCCTTGACCACCATGTCGGCGAAGTACGGGGCGTCCCGGACCAGCCGGGCCCGGCCGTTGATGCGCAGCGTGTCGGTCCGGCTGGGAATCAGATAGACCAGCCCGACGTGCGGGTTGGCCAGGATGTTGCGGTAGCCGTCGGCCCGCCGGTTGCCCGGCCGCTCGGGGATGGCGATCGTCGCCTCGTCCAGCACCACCGTGAAGCCGGGCGGGTCGCCCTTCGGGGAGACGTCACAGCCGCCGTCCGCGCCGGCCGTGGCGACCAGGCAGAACGGCGAGGAGGCCAGCCACTCCCGGTCCCGCTCGTGTAGCACCGTGCGCTCCTTGCCCAGCGCCCGCCGCGTCGGCGTACCGAGTAGCTCGCTCAGCTCCTCCGCGGTGGTGATCTCCGTCGTCACGCGTTTCCTCCCCCGTCCGTTGACGCTGATCCCGATTCCGGCCCGCGACCGGCCGGCGTCCGCCATCGTCAGCCTAGGTGAGCGCGTCGACCGCGAGGTTTGCCCCCGGAAGCGGCGGGTACGGCTAACCCGCAGCGCGCTCGGACGCGACCGATGGAGGCCGGATGGAGAGCCGACTGAAGGTGCTGGGTCACCCGCTGCACCCGATGCTGGTGATGTTCCCGGTGGCGCTCCTGGTCATTGCGGTGATCTTCGACGTGATCGACGTCGCCGGTGGGCCGGACTATCTGGCCGAGGCCGCGTACTGGAACATCGCGGCCGGCCTGATCGGCGGCCTGCTGGCCGCGGCGGCCGGCTCGGTCGACCTGTTCGCCCTCCCGGCCGGCACCCGCGCCAAGCAGGTCGGGCTCACCCACGCGGTCGCCAACCTCGCGGTGATCCTGCTCTTCGCCGCGGTCTGGGTGGTCCGGCTGGGCGCCGAGTCCCGGGCCGCCGGGGGAGCCCTGATCGCCATCGAGGTGGTCGCCCTGGCGATCCTCGGGATCAGCGCCTGGCTCGGCGGCGAGCTGGTGGACCGGCTGGGCGTGGGCGTCGACCCGGAGGCCGACCTGAACGCCCCGAGCTCGCTGCGACCCTCCACGGCGACCCAGCGGATCGGAGACACGCGATGACGGAACAGAGCGGTGGCGGAGGCCGGCGGGGCCGGTACCAGGGCTGGGACCCGATGGGTGAGCTCCAGTCCCTGCGGTCCGAGCTGGGCCGACTGGTCGGTGGCCGGTCCAGCCCGCCCGAGGTGGAGGTGGGTGAGGTCGCCGACGGCTGGGAGGTGGTCGTCCGGCTGCCCGGCGTGGCGCCCGAGGAGGTGGCCGTCGAGCTGGACGACCGGGAACTGTGCGTACGGGCCCGCTCGGAGGCCGAGGTGAACGCCGACCAGGGCATCCCGGACGGCTACGAGATGCGCGGCTTCGAGTATCGGGTGGACCTGCCGTCCCGGGTGGACCCGGACCGGATCGACGCGGTGATGGATCACGGCCTGCTGCGGGTGCGGCTGCCCAGGGCGACCCGGCCCGCGCCGCGCACCATCACCGTCGGCCGCGCCGGCCCCCGCACCGCCACCAGGGGTAAGCGGATCCTGGCCGACCCGGCCGCGGACCGGGAGCTGCACCACCCGGACATCACGGTCGACGAGATCGACCGGCTGTAGGGGTCGGGTGGCCACCCCGTCGGCGCTCTGCCCGGTCGGCGAGCGCGTGCCCGACGTCGAGCGGATCGCCGTGCTGCGGGCGAACGCGCTCGGCGACTTCATCTTCGTCCTGCCCGCGCTGGAGGCGCTGCGGGCCGCGTACCCCGGGGCGGAGATCGTGCTGCTCGGCGCGCCGTGGCACGCGGAGCTCTGGCGCGACCGGCCCGGCCCGGTGGACCGCGTGCTGGTGGTGCCGCCCGCGCCCGGCATCCGCGACGCCGGGCCGGACGAGCCGCCGGCGGCGCTGCGTTCCTTCGTGGCGGCGGCCCGGAAGGAACGCTTCGACCTGGCGGTGCAGCTGCACGGCGGCGGTGCCAACTCCAACCCGGTGGTCGCCGACCTGGGCGCCCGGGTCACCGCCGGCCTGCGGGCCGAGGACGCGCCGCCGCTCGACCGCTGGATCCGGTACGTCTACTACCAGCCCGAGGTGGTCCGCTACCTGGAGGTGGTGGCCCTGGTCGGGGCGCCGGCCACCACGGTCGTCCCGGCCCTGGCGGTGACCGACGCCGACCGGGCCGAGGCCCGCGAGGTGCTGGGCGAGCCGGCGCGGCCCCGGGTGGCGCTGCACCCGGGGGCGACCGACACCCGGCGACGCTGGCCGCCGGAGCGCTTCGGTGAGCTCGCCCGCACGCTGGCCGGCGACGGGTACGAGGTGCTGGTCACCGGCACCCCCGCCGAGCGGGAGACGGTCGACGCGGTGGTGGCGGCGGCCGGCGTCCCGGTCCGCCCGCAGGTCGGCACGCTCAGCCTCGGTGGGCTGGCCGGCTGCTACTCCGGCTGCGCGCTGGTGGTGTCGAACGACACCGGGCCGCTGCACCTGGCCGCCGCGGTCGGTGCCCCGACGGTCGGGATCTACTGGATCGGCAACCTGATCAACGGGGCGACCCCGTTGCGCGCCCGGCACCGCCCGATCGCCGCCTGGATCACCCGCTGCCCGGTCTGCGACGTCGACTGCACGCCCGGCATCTATCCGCACCGCCCCGGTGACGGCGACTGCCCGCACCGGGACTCGTTCGTCGCCGACGTGCCGGTGATCGAGGTCGTCGAGGCCGCCCGCGAGCTGCTCACGGTGTAAGGAGGGGCCCCTTGTTAACAGACGTCTGTTAACAAGGGGCCCCTCCTTACCTGAGGACGACCTCCCATGCCTCCACGTCCCGCTCGGTGACCGTGGTCGGCGACTCCAGGTGGTACGCGCCGCTGGGCAGCACTCCCGCGCCGCCGTACCGCTCCAGCACCGCGAGCTGCGCGGCGACGTCCTCGCCCTGGTGGCGCTCCTGCAACCGGCGCCAGAACTCGAAGCCGCCGGAGTCGACCAGCTTGGCCCGGTCATAGAGGACGCAGCCGCCGATCCAGGAGACCTTGTACGCCCGCCAGGCTCCCGCCGGCAGCCGTAGCTTCTCGGTGACGTGCAGCAGGTTCGCCGCCGGGTGGATGGTGGACCGGTCCCACTCCGGGGTGCCGGGGCGGATCCGCTCCGGTACGGGCCGGCCGTGCCACTCCTCGTAGTGGACGTGCGTCTCGGGGCGGACGTCGTCGGCGTAGGAGAGGCCGTGCACCGCGTTTCCGACGAATCCGCAGCCCAGTTCCCTGATCGCGGTGGCCAGCCGGGCCAGCGCGCCGGGTTCCAGCCAGACGTCGTCGTCGAGGCAGAGCACGTACCGGGCCGCCGACTGGTCCAGCAGGTACGCCCGGTGCTCGGCGAGCCCGCGCCGGGGCAGCCGCCGGGTCAGCAGCACCGGACGGCCCCGGTGGCGCAGCGCCCGGACCATGGTGGCTGCCGCCGGGTGCGCGTACGCCGGCCCGTCGTCGGACTGGTCGCTCACCACCACCCCGAAGTCGGGTACGCCCTCCTGGGCGGCCAGCCCGGAGAGGGTGACCGCCAGTTCGGCGGGGCGGTTGCGGGTGGGGATCAGCACGTCGAGCTGCCGGGGGCGGCGGAACCGTTCCGGTGTGCCGAGGTCGAGCGGCCGGTTCACGTCGGTCTGCCCGTCCCGTCGCCGACGGTGGGAGTGACCGACTGCGCCCGGATCCGGTCGATGATCGCCGAGGTGGAGCGGTCCGGCACGTAGCCGAGGGTGCGGACCTGCCCGCCGAGTCGGCGTACCAGCGGCCCCTCGGGCACCATCTCCGGCGGGTAGTCGCCGCCCTTGACGTACACGTCCGGGCGTACCGCCTCGATCAGCTTCGCCGGCGAGTCCTCCTCGAAGACCACCACGTGGTCGACGCACTCCAGCGCAGCGAGCAGGGCCGCGCGGTCCTCGACCGGGTTGACCGGCCGGTCCGGCCCCTTGAGCCGGCGTACGCTGCCGTCGGAGTTGACCGCCACGATCAGCAGGTCGCCGAGCGCGCGGGCCTGGGTCAGGTAGCGGACGTGCCCTGGGTGCAGCACGTCGAAGCAGCCGTTGGTGAAGACGATCGACCGGCCGGCGCGGCGGTGTTCGGCGGCGAGCGCGGTCAGTTCCTCCGCGCCGAGCAGTGTCGAACGGCCGGTCTCCGCCGTCCCGGTGCCCAGCGCGTCGAGCAGGTCCTCCCGCCGGCACACGCAGGTGCCGGTGTCGGAGACGGTGATGGTGGCGGCGAGCTGGGCGAGCTGGGCGGCGGTCGGCAGGCTCGCCTCGGCCGCCAGCGCCAGGGTCATCGCCGCCAGGTACGCGTCTCCCGCGCCGACGGCGTGGCTGGCCGGAACGGGGGTGCTGTGGCTGCGTCGGCGCTCGCCGTCGGGCCCGCCGACCACTGCGCCTTCGGTGTCCAGGGTCACCGCCACCACGTCCGCGCCGGTGTGCGCGTGCAGTTCGGGCAGGCGTGACTCGGCCAGCACCGCCCGGTCGACGCCCGCGCCGGCGGCCGCGTTCACGGTGACGCCGGTGCCGGTGACGCTGAGCCCGTCCCCGGTCAGCGCGACCCGGTTCTCGCCAGGCGTCGGCTCGCCGGTCGGCCCG
>NZ_JBLROA010000090.1:0-16878 GCF_047921505.1 Micromonospora sp. SL1-18
TAAGATCGCGTCAGGCTGCCCGGTGGTACTCGTTGATCACCCCGCCGAGTCGTCGTCGGCGCCGTACGGGCTTGTTGATCGGGATGACGACGGCCGGGTCATGGTTGGGTGGCCGCTGCTGCCGGCCTTGGTGTGGCCGGTGGGTGTTGAAGTGGTCCATGTACTCGCCGACCGCGGCCAGCGCGTGTCGCTCGTTGTAGATCAATATATGGTCGGTGCATTCGTCGCGGAGGCTGCGGCCCCAGCGTTCGATGAAGCAGTTCGCCTGCGGGGTGCGGGGCGGGGTCTTGATCACCGTGATGCCTTCGGCGGCGAAGACGTGATCAAAGGCGGTTGGGTACTCGTCGCGGTCGCGGATAAGAAACCGGAACCGGTTGGCACGCTCACCCAGGTCCATGAGGAGGTTACGGGCCTGCTGGACCACCCACTGTCCGGTGGGGTGCGCGGTGATACCGAGCAGGTGAACCCTTCGGGTGGCCACCTCCATGACCACCAGCGCGTACAGGTGCCGCAGCAGGATCGTTTCGACGTGGAAAAAGGTCGATCGCTAACAAGCCTGTGGCCTGGTTGCGCAGGAACGTTCGCCAGTTGGTGTCCTGCTGGCGGGGCGGCGGGGTCGACACGTCGGCCGGCCAGGATCCTGCGGATCGTGCCGGCCCCGACCCGATAGCCGAGCCGCTGCAGTTCGCCTTGGATTCTGCGGTGCCCCCACCGCGGATTCTCGCGGGCCAGCCGCAGCACCAGGTCCCGAACTTCGTGGCTGACCGGTGGCCGGCCTGGCTTGTTTGGGTAGGTCCAGTGGCGTTGTACCAGCCGCCGGTGCCAGGCCAGCAACGTCGCCGGGGTGACGATTCGGTGTTCCCGTATCCGGCGGGGCAGCAGGCGGGCCAGGGCGGACAGGATCGCCCGGTCCGGCCAGGACAGGCGCGGCCGGCCCGGAACCTGGCGGCGTAGTACCGCCAGCTCATGCCGCAGCGCGAGGACCTCGACCAGCAACGCTCTGTCACTACGGATCAGCAACCCAAACCGCTGAACAAGCGGATCATCCCGAGGTACAGCAAGCGCGTGACCATACCGGCGATCATCTGCCTGGCCCGAGGAATCCCAGCTCACAGCATGTGCGACGAGTTCTGGCACGGCAGAGGATCGCACGCGATCTGGGCCGGCGCCAGCCTTCATGTCAGCTTGGGTAGCAATTCCGGCAGCGGTGCGCCATGCACGTCGTTCGGGTCGTCGTCGAGCAGCGGCACCAAACCGCACGCTCGGAAGAACGCCACCCGGTCTGGCACGTCATCGTCGCTCTGGTCTGGCAGCAACGCGAGGAACGAGCACCCAGCTTGGACCGCTTGTTCCGTGAAGAAGCGCAGCAATGCTCTGCCGATGCCTTGCCGCCGTACGCCTGAGCGGACTCCAATTAAATAGATCCACGCCTGCGGCGAAGGATGGTCGCGTTGCTCGAAGCGCTCGTCGTAGTCGCCATCGAAGCGCCCCTCGATCATCCCCACGACCCGTTGGCCGTCCAAAGCGACCCAGCTGGGAAACGAGGGCTTCACGTCTGCGTCAAACCGGTAGTCCCATGCCTCTTGGTCATGACCTATCGCATCGAGGATGTCCGCCATCTGCTGGTAGTCGCGTGGCTCGGATGGGCGTATGAACATCAGCCCAGGCTATGGGACGCCTTGGAACAGGTCTGCGGGATTTGCCCCCTGTCCCAGGAACGCCCTGCTGCGTCGGATGGTTGAGGCAGCCCCGGGGCGCAGGGCTCTGACATGGTGAGCGCCACGCATCATGAGTGACTGAGTCGGCGTACTGCCCGTAGTGTAGTTTCCCGGCGTTACGCGGACCGAGCACACATCGCCCTTCACCAGTGCGCGAAGATGCTCCGAGGAGGGCCGGGGCCATCACGGGGTGGTCCCGGCCCGTCGTGGGCCAGGGTGAGTAGAGCGGCACAGACCGTCAGCTTATCGCGTGCTTGACACCGGTTATCGTGTCCGAGTCAACTGGGCAGATCGGTGGCCCGCCCTGCGGGTGCCGGAAAAGTACGTCCGCGCTGGTCACGGCCGGTGCGGTCGTGAGCGCAGGTTTTTGCCCTCATCTACGCCTCAGCGCCCACTTGATCGGCAGCGACGGGGACGATGATGCAGCCCATGCTGCTGCGACTGGCGTACCTCGCCGTCACCAACGCCCTCGCGATGCTCCGGCTCCTGACGATGAGTGATCACGTCAAAGATGTTGAAGTCTTGGCGCTTCGTCACCAGGTCGCCGTCCTCGAACGGCAGCTACACGATGGCAAGCCCCGGTTCACCCCGGTCGACCGGGTGTTCCTGGCCGCCCTGCTGCACCGGCTGCCCCGCGGCGTGCTGCGCCGCGTCCGGTTACTGGTACGCCCCGACACCGTCCTGCGCTGGCACCGCGACCTCATCGCACACCGCCACGCGAGCAGGTCGCGGCCGAAACGCAACGGCCGGCCTCTGCCGACTATCCGCTGGGTCCGGGCCCTGGTGCTGCGTCTGAGCAGGGAAAACGACTCGTGGGGCTACCGGCGCATCCACGGTGAACTACTCGTGCTGGACGTGACGGTCGCCGCCTCGACCGTGTGGCAGATACTCCACGATGCCGGCATCGACCCGGCGCCGCAGCGCACCTCAAATTGGTCGACGTTCCTGCGATCGCAGGCCGAGGCGATCATCGCGATGGACTTCTTCGAAGCCGTGACGTTGACCGGCGCCCGCCTGTACGTCCTGGCCGCCATCGAGCACGCCACCCGCCGCGTGCGCATGCTCGGCGCCACCGCCCACCCGACCGCCGCCTGGGTCACCCAGACCGCCCGCAACCTGGCGATGGACGGAGAAGACGCCGGCTGCAAGGTCGGATACCTCATCCGCGACCGGGACGACACGTACCCTGCTCTGCTCGACGCGATCCTCCGCGGGATGAAGGTCGGGCTCAGCGGCGTCCGCATGCCGAGAATGAATTCGATCATGGAACGGTGGATCCAATCCTGCCGTCACGAGCTGCTCGACCGCACCCTGGTCTGGAATCAGGCGCATCTGCTGCGGGCCCTGCGCGAGTACGAACAGTTCCATCACACTCATCGGCCTCACCGCGGACTGTCGAACGCCCGGCCACTGCACCCGCTGCCCGAACCGATCACTGATCCAGCGAGGACCACGCATCTGCGTATCCACCGCCGTGATCGACTCGGTGGCATCCTCCACGAGTACGAGCACGCCGCTTGAGCTGCGCGGACGGGGTTTCCGGCGCCCGCAGGGTCCGCGCCCGGTGCGCCGACGGCGACCTGCCGGTCACCGTGGTGGGCTGAGGTGCGGCACGCGGCGTACGCCGCCCCGGGCGCTTCGGGTGAACCGCCTACCACTTCCTTACCAGCCGCATGTGCTTTTGCGGGTTGTGGCGATCCTCGTTCTCCAGGTGCGCTACTACTGCCTGAGCGGGAAGGCACCCCGCGGACGGGTGGATCATGCTGGGAGATCCAAGGAGGTTGCTGCCCAAGGGTGAGTCGACGGGGCGTGCCTCGTTCCTGGAGCTCTTCTTCGACCTGGCCTTCGTCTTCGCGCTGACCCAGGTGGTGTCCCGTGGCGTGGATGGCCTCATTAGGGCTCGTGGCGTGCACGACTTCGGCATCAACGTGGTCAGCGCCGCCAAGGTGATTTTCCTGCTGCTCGCCCTCTGGGCGGTCTGGCAGGGCACCGCCTGGACGACCAGCCGGTACGACCCGTACCACCCGACGGTCCAGCTTGTCGTGCTGATCGCGCTGGTGGCCAGCCTGGTGATGGGAGTGGGGACCCTGCGCGCCTTTGGCGGCGCCGGGGCCACCTTCGTGGCTGGTTATGTGATCGCTCAGGTGAGCCGGCCGCTGCTGCTCGCCATAGCGCTGCGCGGCGACGAGCGGCAGCGACTGAAGGTGCGGATGTTGATCACCTACGCGGCGACGGCGGTTCTGTGGATCCTCGGCGTCCTGTTGGCGGGGTCCGGAGCTCGGTTGTTCTTCTGGGGACCAGCCTTGGCCATCGAGTATCTGGCCAACCGGTTCGGTTGGCCGGTGCCAGGCCTCGGTCGCTCGGCTCCCGCCCGATGGTCGATCGCCGGCGCGCATTTGGCCGAGCGGTACCAGCAGTTCTTCCTCGTGGCTCTCGGCGAGGTGGTGTTGGTCACCGGGCTGACCTACGTGAGCGAGGGGCGTTCCCTGGCGTCGACGGTCGCCTTCGCGGTCGCCGTGGGAAAGTCGATCCTGATCTGGCGGATCTACTTCTACCGCGCCGGCCAGATCCTCGCCGAGGCGGTCCAGGCGAGCCCGACTCCGGCACGCATCGGGCAGTCCGCCGCCGATTCCCACATGATCATGATCGCCGGTGTCATCGTCAGGGCGACAAGGTTGTATGTCCGGTAGGACGCCATACCTTGTCGCCCTAGCCACCTTACCTCCAAGGCGCGAGGCTAGTCGCTTATGTGACTGCTTGCGCTATTGCTTGATTACTACGCCGGTCGCTGCACCTATCCTTAAGGCGCTCTATTTGCGGGTGATGGTGGCGTCTGAGGCGATGTGCTCCCCGCCATTCTTGAAGATCGAGGCGCGCCACGTGCCCGAGCTGCAGGGCGCTGACGTCGCGCCGCTGCCGCTAACC
The DNA here is from genome assembly GCF_047921505.1 of Micromonospora sp. SL1-18. NCBI lineage: Bacteria > Bacillati > Actinomycetota > Actinomycetes > Micromonosporales > Micromonosporaceae > Micromonospora > Micromonospora sp. SL1-18. Next base: position 4,644 of record NZ_JBLROA010000090.1, read on the forward strand.
TTGACGTTTGAGCCCTGGGTTTGCAACCACCAGGTCCCCGAAATCTTCTTCGAGAGGCCAACGCTGTACGTCGCATTGGGCAAGACTCAAAAACGCGACCAGCGGTGGTAGACGAACTCTGTTAGCCGTTATAGTTGGCGAACTCTGTATAGGGGCTGTAGATCCAGCCTTTAACGCCAGTGCAGCAGTCCGAGTGCCACCAGAGGTTTCCGTGACTGTTCACGCAACGCTTGTCGACACGGAAAAGCTGCCTGTACTTCCATGTAGCCACCACAGGGGCTGACCCGTAATAGCTGCTGTGCACCTTAGCGCTGCCGACGATGACTCGCCGAATATGCGGCGTCGTGTTGTAGCATGAGGTCGTGGCATCGACGTCCATCGGTTCGATGTCCATCTCCATCGCCGTTTCGCTCGGAACGGGTTCGACCGCCGCAGATGCCGGTACGGCGACAGGAAGGATGCCGGCAAACGCGAGTGCGAACGCTCCACCCGCCGCTGCGAGTCGCTTCGCCGTTACTTTCCTCATGAATTCCTCCATATCTGCGGTGTTCTAAGTTGGACCGTATAGGTATCACAGTGTCTGCGAAGTCCGCCCTTGGTAACAGATCGATAAACATGTCCCGACCAGGGGTTTCGTTGGTAGATCCATGTGAATGGATCTAGCGGCTATCGCCTTTGTCCGATCGGGCCGCCGAGTCCCCACGGTCGTTCGGTTGTCGACTAACCGTGACCTGGTTGAGTCATCCGGGGACATCCTCCAGGACCCCGACTAAGTGTGGGGCACACACGGGGCACAAGACACCGTGAAACGTCGTGAACTAGCCACCAGCGATGGCAGCCCGAGACGCCGTGTGAGCAGGTGTCGGCTGCCGTTCCCGCTGGTGGCGAGGCAGCGGCTCTAAGCCTCGATCCAACGACGGAGGTGACGGCGAATTGCTAGTTGATCATTCTGGCGTTCGGTGGTTCGGGGGCGTGTGGGAGCTGCCGATCTCGTGATCGGTTTGCTCCGGGTGATTGTTCGGGGGCGGTGGTGGGGGTTGTGGCCTGTGGCTGGGCCGCCTGTTTCCGGGTGGTATGGGGTTTCAGTCGGGTGTGGTGTGGACGGCGGTGAATAGGTTGTCGAACCCGGCGGCCCATGGCCAGTGGTCGGGTAGGTGCAGGTGGATGGTGCGGGCCCGGTGCGCGAGGCGGGCGGCGACGTTGATGATCCTGGTCCGGATTGTCGCGGGCCGGGCGGTGGCGTAGGCGCCCGCGGCGAGGTGTCCTGCGGTGCGGGTGAGGTTGTGGGCGATCGCGGCGCAGGTCAGCCAGGCGTTGTTCGCGCTGAACCGGCCGGACGGCAGGTGGGCGAGTGGTCCGGCGATCAGGTCGGCGTTGACCTGTTCGATGATGGCGTGGGCGCGGTGCTGGGCCTCGGCCTGGACCAGGGCGTACGGGCTGTCGGTGAACACGGTTTGATACCGGTAGGTCGGTACCAGTTCTTCCTGGCCGGGGATCTGGGCGGGGTCGTCGCGGCGGATCCGACGCACGATCAGCCGGGCGGTCACGGCGTGGCGGGTGCCGGCGAACGCGGTGTAGGTGGTTTCGGCGATCTGCGCGTCGGAGATCCACCGGCCGGTGTCGTCGTCCCAGACGGCCTGCGGGTACCGGATGTCGATCCACTCGTCCTCGTTGATGCTGTCGCAGGCGGTGCGGATCTTCGCGTCGATCCGGGTGGTGACCGAGAACCGCACATCCCGGCGGCGGCAGGCGCTGATCACGGTCTTGGCGTAGAACGCCGAGTCGGCCCGCACCACGATCTCGCCCGTCGCGCCGCAGGCCCGGGCGGTGGTGATCGCTTCGGTGATCATCCTCGCGGCGCCGCGGGCCGAGCCGGCGTTGCCCGACCGCAGGCGGGTCGCGGCGATCACCGGCGCTGACAGCGGTGTGGAAACGGTGGCCACCAGAGGGTTGTAGCCGCGTAGGTAGACGTTGTAGCCGCCGACCTTCGCGTGGCCAAACCCGATGCCCTGTTTCTGCTTGCCGTAGACGCGGCGCAGCATCGAGTCGATGTCCACAAAGGTCAGCACGTCGGCGCCGGTCAGGATCGGTGCCCGCCCGGCCAGGCCGATCAGGGTGTCACGGGCGGCGGCCTGCAACTGCCGCACGTGCCCGTGCGTGAACGTCCGTAGGAACGAACCGAGCGTCGACGGGGCGTACACGCTGGTGAACAGCGACCGCATGCCACCGTGCCGGGCGATGTCGAGATCGTCGATGCTGTCCCCGCCGGCAAGCATCCCCGCGATGATCGTGGCGACCTTGCCCGCCGGGTTCGCGCCCTTGTCGCTCGGCAGCCGCACCCGGTCGATGACCGCGTCATGCAGGCCCGCCTGCTCGGCCAAACGCATCACCGGAACAAGACCGGCACACGACACCAGATTCGGATCGTCGAACGTCGCGCGCACCACCGGCGCGTCATGGCGTAATCTCACCTGCGAGGTGCCCTCTCAAACCGGCGGATAGAAGCGTCGCAACTCCTATCCTTCCAGCTCAGAGGGCACCTTCTATCTTCGGGACCCCGCCGATCCGACACTCATCGGTGGATCGAGGCGCTAAGCGGCTCGTCCTCACAGCCCGCACAGAGGTGACCGACCGGATGCTCATCTTCGGCGAAGCACACCTCCGCCGAACACTCGACGAGTACGCGCGTCATTACAACCGGCGGCGTCCCCACCGTGCGCTGCAGTTGCAGCCCCCGCGCTCCGACCGTCCCATCGTTGACCTGACCCACGAGCGGATCAGACGCCGTCCCGTCCTCGGCGGGCTGATCACCGAGTACGAACGAGCCGCATAGACCCAGCTCAGACCAAACGATAGGGGTTTTGGCACCCCACAGGCTGATCAACGAGTACGAACGAGCCGCGTAGAGGCCCAGCCCAGACTCGGTGACAGGGTTATGGAACCCCAAACGATGACCGGGTTTTGGAACCCCGCACGTCACCTCGTGTCACAGCCCGCAAAAGGCCCGGAGTCCCGCTTCGTTTTGGGGCAGGTTGTAGCGGCCGAGCAGCCGCAGCACCATCGGACCGGCCCGTAGGACGCTGCTCTGCACCAACGCCAAGAGGGCCGACTGCTGATCGGGGGTGAGATCATCGAACCTGGTTCCTTCCGGCAACGGCCCATCTGCGAAAGCGGCGTCCAGCGTGGCGGCCAGCAACATGAAGAGGTCTGTGTCAGCTCCCGCGCTCGTTACCCGCTCGGTGAGGACGGCAACGCGGTCTTGGGCGACGTCGGGCCCGAGATCTCGGATAATGAACGCGGCCATTGCCGACATGTCGCCTTCGAGGAAGGGCCAGTAGGGAACGGGGCCGACTGCCCCGAATAGGCATGAGTAGAGGTCCGAGACAAGGGATCGGTCAGGACGTGTGACGATCCGGGACAGACCCAGTACTGCGGACCATGCCTCACCACGATTGGCGCTGGCGCGTCGGGCCGAGAGGGCATCGATCAACGCTTCGTCGCCCCTGACGCCAGCAAGACCCCCCGCCATGCAAGCAGTCGACGCGACGATTGGATCCGACTCCTCCGTGACCAGACGCCCTATAGCGGGACTAATGCTCTGCGCGTCTTCGGGGAACCAGGCGAGCAGGTGGGCGGCGTACAGCCGAACGGCCTTCTCAGGCGCTTCCAACGCCGCTAAGTATACTGGCACTCCTGCGCGGACCGCATCATAGGCTTCAATCGCCCACCGCTCCTCGTCCCGTTCAGCCTCAAGGTCCCGCCACTTGGCCCCGCGGGCCCGTTCACTGCGTTCCTCCTCGTTGGGCGCTGAAGCGATCCATAGCTGATGGTTCTCCTCCAACTCCTCCTTGCTCATCAGCGCGCGCCGCTCCACCTCCGACCGCATACGTGAGGGGTCGGCACCATCACTCAGCCAGGAACTCTCGTCACCCACCGCGATAGAAGCCAATACTTGGCAGGCCGCAAAGCGATCAGGGGCTGCAGGGTCGGCCACTATCTTGATCAGGTAGGGGGTTACAGCAGAACTAGCCTCGAACCGCGAACCTTCGTCAACCATTAGCCCAGCGAGGTCGCTGTAGGCTTGCTGCCGGACCGACTGATTGCCAGACCTGATGGAACGCAGCAAACCTGGCACTTCGCCGGCGGGGCCGTACGCGTGGCTCACCGAAGACCAGTCTACTTCCCGATTGGGCTCTGACCATTGAGGCATGCGGGAATCCTATCAGCTCAGATGGTAGGGGCCTACGACTCACGCCGCAGGCCCCTGCTAATCAGATTAGAAAATCAACAGCTTTGAGCGGGGCACTCATGTCGTGGGGGGCAACCCAGGGCAGTACAAGGGATTTCCGAGGTCACAGAGCAGATCCGCTGCGTAGTCCTTCGATTCCTGCTCGCCCGCAAAGAGCCCCCCAAGCTTGTAAATCATATAGATGTCGCCGACGGCACTCAATGCTCCTAGGGCGCCAAGTCCCTTCGGGCCGACCCCTCCAGGGCCATGCGGGGCCCCGCCCGGCCCGCCACCAGGAGACTTGTAGACGATGCCGCGCTTAGGCACGGGCATGGACGACAGCTTGATGATGGCGCTCGAGTTTCCCTTCCCGTATGGGACCGGTTTCTTGCCTGGCTCGAGGTAGAGGATCCGGATGCCCTTTTCCTCAGCTGTCAGACGCATCGCGTTGTCGCAGCTCTTAAATCGCGAGCAAGCCGGTGCCCCTTCCTTGTTGACCACAATCACCAGGGTGTTGCCGGGCTCCAGCTTCCCCATCTTGTCGAACCAGCGGATCACGCGCTTTTCCAAATGCTTGTCCTGCTGAACGTTTTTTCCTTCCCCTGGAAGCGTCCCACCCCCGCTGCGGAAGTTGTCGTCCTGCGCAATTAGGTTGCCATCCTTGTCATAGACGGCGGCGGCGCCGAATAGCGTTTTCTCCCTGACGTCATACCCATATCCGGGCCGGTCCGACTTGCCCTTAGGCCTGTTTTCAGGATGGAGAGCCATCTGCTCGTAATAGTAGTACATCCAGGAATTGGCAGCGGCTTTTTCAAAGTTATCCACATATGGTGTGTGGCCATCGTCCTCGATCATCGAGATCGGATTGCCGCCACCAAACGCGTACCTGTTACTGGTGTACGGGCTAAGGCTCAGATCGAGGTCCGAGAGTGCCCCGTTGTAGCTATCTCGCGAAAGGAACCGGTTCAGGCCCGGATCATAGTTCCGGAAACCCATGTCATAGGAACCGGAGGTCTGATCCCACCGCTTGGCGTTGTACCGGTACGCGTTGTACGGCTCCTTCATGGGATCGGCAGTGTCGGGTTTGTCGATACCGGTGAACTGGGCGTCGTCGTTCCTACCGTAGGCGGTGTATCCGTAGGTGGCCTTGGTGTCGCCGCTGTCGTCGGTCAATTGCTCGACGTCGGTGTGCTTGTCGTACCCGTAGTAGGAGTTTTCCTGGGTGCCGTCACTGTTGTGGGTGATCTGGGAGAGGCGCTGTCCCCAGGGGGAGTACTGGTAGGACTTGGTGAGTTTTCCGGCCACCTCCTCGTCCAGGACCTCGCCAGAGAGGCCGAGGTAGTTGAACGTGGTGGTCTTCTCCTTCGCCCCACTGGCGTCGGTGGTTTTGGTGGCGGTCCGGTCCAGCGGGTCGTAGCTGTACTTCGTCGTCGAGGTGCTGGTGCCGTTGTTCTTGCGGTTTTCGATGATGTGGTCGAAGCCGTCGTAGACGTTGCGCTCGATGACGGTGCCGGCTGCGGTGATGGTGTCGAGGCGGCCGTACGGGTCGTAGTTGTACGAGGAGGTCGCGCCTCCCGTGCTTGCGGTGAGGAGCCGGTTGCGGTCGTAGTTGTACGTCGTTCTGGTGTTCTTGATGGTCTGGTCGATGACGTTGTTGTTGGCGTCGTGGATGTAGCTCTCGATGCCCGCGCCGTCGCCGTTCTTGGTGAGGGTGGCGAGGCGGTCGCGGGGGTCGTAGGTGTAGGTGCTGGTGGTGTTGAGGTACGCCGCATGGTTGTCGGCGTTCATTTTTGTGGCGTCGTCGCGGGTGCGGTTGCCGTTGAGGTCGTAGGTGTAGGTGTGGTCCGACACCAGCGTCCCGTTCGGCTTCTTCTCGACCTGGGTGTTGAGTAGCCCGTCGAGGTAGTAGGTGTAGTCGACGGTGTTGCGGTTGCCCTTGGTCTCCTTCAGCTTCTCGCCACGGTCGGTGTAGGTGAAGGTGGTGGTCTTGCTGTTCGGGTCGGTGGCGGTTTTGCCGTTGACCACGGTCGACACGAGGTCACGGTCGTCGTAGGCGTAGCTGGCGTACTGCTTGTCGTGGGTGGTGGTCAGCGGTGCGCTGTTCTCGTTGTAGGTGAAGGTGGTGGTGTTTTTCTTGGTCTCCGCTTTGCTTTCGGTGACTGTCTGTACCTGGTTCAGGTCGGTGTAGTCGATGTTGTAGGTGTCGACTCGGGCGTGGGGGGAGGTGTCGGTGATGGTGTTGAGGTTGCCGTTCGGGTCGTACCGGTAGGTGTAGTCGGCTTTTTCGTTGTCGGCTTCGCCGGTGTTGTCCCGGACCAGTTTCACCGCGTCCGCGGCGACCGTGCCGGTGGCTTGGTCGGACAGGGATACCTTGTGGGTGTTGCCTTCGGTGAAGCTGTACGAGCCGAGGCTGACCCAGGTGCCGGTGTTGGCGGTCTGGTTGACGGTCTTTACCGTGTCGCCGCTGCCGTGGTTGATCGTGTACTTGGCGTTGGTGGCGGCGCCGGTGATGGTTGGGTAGCGGGCGAACACTTCGTATGTGCCGGCCTGGGGCACGTTGAGTTGCCAGGTGAAGGTGTTTGTGCCGGTCCCGGCCGGCCGGGTGGCGTAGCTGTGGCCGTACTTGTCGCCTGCGGTGGTGGCTGTGGTCCAGGTGCCGGTGGCGGTGGTGTTGTTGAAGTCGGAGTTGTCGACCAGCACTACCTGCCGGCCGACCGGCACACCGCTGTCGGAGCGGGACGCCAGCTTGCCGTCGGGGAAGTACGACCATGTCATGGTCCGGTTGGACGACCCCTGTTCGGGGTCCTCGCCGGCTGGGGTGAGCGTCCGCTTCGTTTGGGCGCCCAGCTTGTTGTAGTTGTAGGTGGTGAGGATGTCCCAGGGGTCGCGGCTGGTCTTGGTCCAGCCGTTGTCGAAGTAGGTGTAGACGGTGTTGTTGCGCACGGACTCACCGGCCGACGGGGGCATGCTGACGGTGGCGAGCCGGCCGACATTGTCGTAGGTGTAGGTGGTGACGTCCGAGGTGTTGTAGCGGGCATCATTGCTGTCGAACGCGGTGCGGGTCTCCTTGACCCGGTCCAGCTCGTCGTAGACGGTCTCGGTGACGTAGTCGTTCGCATCGTTGAGGGTGGCCACACCACGAGGGCTGACCACCTTTGTCCGGTTGCCGACCTCGTCGTACTTGAGCTCCGTGGTGCGGTAGGTGATGGTGCCGTTGTCGTTCTTGTGCGGCACCTTGACCTGCTCCGGCCTGCCCAGCGGATCGGGGATGAGCTCGGCGGTGTTGCCGAGCTGATCGGTCGCGGCCGTCACCACACCGTCACGGTCGTACGTGCTGGTGGTGAACTTGCCCAGCGCATCGGTGACCTTGATGGCGCGGTGCGCCTTGTCGTACTCGTACAGGGTGGTGTAGTCGCCGGTGTCGGTGGTGGCGTTCTTGCGGGGGTCGATGACCTTCGAGACGTTGCCGACGTTGTCGTACTCGTACGAGATCTTGTGTCCCTTGGCGTTCGTGACGCTGGTCAGCTGGTAGATCTCGTCATAAACATTGGTGGTGGTGTAGTCACCGTTCACCTCCGGCGTCAGGTTGCCCTTCGGCTCGGTGGCGGTTTTGAGGTTGCCGACCTTGTCATAGGTGAAGGATGTCTTGCGCTGCGGGTCGCCCTCCTCGTCGATCGGGGCGAGCGTGTATTCCAGTTGGTCGGCCGCGTCGTACTGGGCGATGGTGGTCGCGCCGTTGGGCGCGTACGACTCGAGGACGTTGTCGTTCTCGTCGTACTTCGGCGCTGGCGTGACGATGAAGTCGCCGGTGTCCTGGTCCTTGGGGACCCGGTTCTCGCGTGGGCGGCCGAACGTGTCGTACTCCTGCGACGTCACCTTCTGGTAGGCGTCGGTGACCGTCTTCACCTGGCCACGCTCGTCGTAGGTGAACGTCGCCGACTTCTGCTTGGCGTCGGTGATGGTCTTCGGGTAGCCGTTGGCGTCGAAGTCGTCGTAGTGGGTGGTGAAGCCTCTGGCGTTCTTCGCCGTCCGCATCTGTCCGAACTGGTCGTAGGTGTAGATGGTCTTGTAGTCGTCCTGCTCGGGGGTGGTGTTGCCGACCGGGTCGACCACCCACTCGAGGTCACCCGCGGCGGTGTAGCCGAACGTCCACTTCCGGCCCTGTGGGCTGTTCTTGCTGACCAGATCAGCGACGTAGCCGTTGAGCTGGTACTGGTAGGTCAGCTTGGTCCCCGACCAGCCATTCTGGACCGCCTCGGCATCCTTGATCTCGTTCAGGTAGCCGGTCTTGGCGTCGTAGGTCCACGTCGAGGTGGCGCCGTTGTTCTCGATGAGGGTGCGGACGTTGTGGTCGTCGTCCCACTCGAGTTTGGTGATCTGGTTTCTTGCGTTGGTGGTTTCGGTGGGTCGGCCGTAGCCGTCCATCTGGTATTGGGTGGTGTGGTTTTCGGCGTCGGTGACCGTGGTGTTGATGGTTTTGCCCTGCGGGCCGTCCGGGTCGACGTAGCCGAACTTGGTGAGGTTGCCGAGGCGGTCGGTGTAGGACTTGGTGGTCCAGTGGAACCTCGGGTCGTCACCGGTCTGCGGGTAGTTGTAGACCAGGCTGGTCGCCTTGCCCCGCGGGTCGGTGACCCTGACCAGCTTGACGTTCTTGTTGCCCTGGGTCATGTCGTAGGCGAACGTGAACACCTTCGGCGCGCCCATGCTGCCGCTGGAGCCGGACCCGTCGACCAGTTCACCGAGCAGTCCCTTGTCGGTGTAGGTGAAGGTCATCTTCCGGCCGGAGAGGTCGGTGACCTGCGAGACGTGGTCGATGATGTGCGGGTTGGTCAGCTTCGTCGCCGACTTCCGCGTCCAGTCGGTGTCGTCGATGTAGTCGTAGTCCTGGCCCTTGGCGTAGTAGTCGACGGTCAGGGTCTGCCGAACCATCGGGTCGGTGATGTACTTCAGGAACTTGGTCGGTTTGTTGTTCGACTTGCGTTCCTCGTAGGTGAACAGCATCTCGTTGCCGTTGTTGTCCACCGTGCTCGTCAGGAAGCCCTCGCAGTCGTAGAAGAACTGTGTGCGGTCCGGCTTGGTCAGCCGCCAGGCCTTCGGCTCCTGCGTGTTGGGCTTGCAGTCGAGGTTGGTGACCTTCTCCAGGTGCAGGTGCACGCCCTTCGGGCTCTTCCACGTCGAGGTGGCCGGGTCCCAGGTGAACCAGTGGCTCGTCCCGTCACCGTCGGTCAACGTGACCTTGGTCGGGTTCGGGTTCGGGTGGAAGTCCAGGGGGCTGCCCAGGCGCATCATCGAGGACGCCTGCAGCGACCAGCCGTAGCCGGCGACGGTGTCGCTGGTGTCGAGGGAGTTGTAGGCCAGCCGCACGAAGGTCGACAGGCCCCGGGACGGGTTGCTGAACGCGTTGTACGACCAGACGGTGTTGCCGGAGTACAGGTTGTTCATCAGGGTGCCGCCGGCGCCGGTGTTCTTGCCCGCGTACGAGTAGAACTTCTCCAGACCCAACTGGTCGGAGGTCGGCTCGACCACCGCGACGTTCTGCGGCAGGGCGGCGATCGGTGCGGTGTCTGACAGCCACTTGCCGGTCAGCTTGTTCCGCAACTCCCAGTTGAGCACGTAGTCGGTGCGTTGGTTGCCGTCCGTGGTGCTGGCCGGTGTCTTCACCCGCGCGGTCAGGTCGACCGTGCCACCTGCGGGGATGTCCGCGGGCAGCGGGGTGGCCACCACCGCAGCGGGTTCGTCGACCGGATCGTCGTTGGGCCGGGCCCACTGGTAGGCCAACTCCCAGTCACTGGCCTTCCAGACCGCCTGCGTCGGGTTCGACACCGACACCGGGGTGGTGTAGGTGGACGCTGGGGCGAGGTTGGTGGGGGTCTTCGCGGCGTAGTAGGTGGACTCGGGGGTCTGCTCCAGGTAGGTGACCTCCAGCGTCGGCTCGAACATCGAGTCTTCGGCTTCGGAGGCGAGCATCATCGCCCGGGCGCTCGGGACGGCCTCGTCGCGCATCCGCAACAGCAGACCGTGGTTGGTGTCCGGAGCGGTCACCCAGCTTTTGACCGGGGTGGTGACGTCCCAGGTTTCCCACTCGGGGTCGTTGGTGAACCCGTTGAAGCCGGCCTTCCACGACGTGTCGTAGTCACCGCCAGGCGTGATCCACGGCTTCACCCCGTCGTAGGTCTTCCAGGTTGCCTTCTTCTCGTCGGTGAAGCCCCGGGTGAGCTTGTACACGTCGACGTACTGGGTTTGGTCCGTGCCGGGTTGGAGGGAGACGTTCCACATCCGCAGCTGGGCGTTGGTGATCTGGGCGTCGGCCGGGAATGCCCCGGCCAGGCTGGACCACTTCACCACACCGCGGGTGACGCCGTAGGCGGTGGAGTTGTTGCCGACACCGATGTACGGGTCACCGTCGTAGACGTTGACGTTGGTGGTGTCCTTCAGCTGCGACAGGGTGGTGTCGGTGACGCCGGTCCGGAAGATCTTGGTGATCTGGCCGGCCTTGGGCAGCATGGCCGGCACCGTCGGGCCCGGGATGAGCTGCCCGTCGGCGGTCTTGACCGCCACCATGTAGTAGTAGAACTGCCGGTCCATCGGGTTGGTCTTGTCCGCCGGCGTCGGCGTGGCCGTGGTGTCCTGGAACGACTGGGTGCTCGACGAGACCGGCGCGACCAGCGTCGCCGCACTCGGCGTGTAGACCTGGTGCGCACTGCGGTGCACCTGGTACTCGACAATGTCGTCGCCCGTGCCCGGGGCCTTGTCCGGGTCCTTGTACCCGGGCCAGTCCAGCACCGCGCCCGTCGAGGTGATCGTGGTCGGCGGGTTCACCGTCACACCCTGCCGGCCGTAGGTGACGACCAGCTTCGGCAGGTTGTAGTCGCGCCGGTCGTTCATGTACGCGTACCGGGACGCTTCGAAGATCGCGCCGCCCTGCTTGGCCAGCGCCTCGTTCTTCGCCTTCAACATCACACCGTAGTTGGGCTGAGTACGGTTGATCCACTGCTGCGCGGTCGCCCGGACCGGGAACGACATCCAGGTGCTGGAGTGTGACGCCTCCTTCAGCGCGCCGTTCTTGCTGAACCGCACGGCGTCGGCGATGACCGCCCTGTTCGCTTGGTCGCCGAGCACCACCTTGCCGGTGGTGCCCGCGTCGAACTGGTAGAGACCCAGGTTGACCCAGGCGCCGGTGCCGCTGGGCGTCTGCTGGTCGACCTCCACAGTCTTGATGGCGCCGCCCTTGGAGTAGACCTTGTACGGCGCCCGGTCCGCCCGGTCGGAGGCGCCGACGTAGTGCGCTTCGACCTTGTACTCGCCGGCCTCGGTGAGGGTCGGCGTGTATGTGTAGGTGTCGCCGGTGACCGCGTCGCTGTTGACGTGGTAGTCCCCGCCCACGGCGTATGCGGTCAGCGCGCTGGTGGAGGCAGTCCAGGTGCCCTTGGCCGCGGTGTTGGTGTCGCCGTCGTCGACGGTGACGATGTTGCCGGTCAGCGACGTGTCACCCTTGCCGCTCATACCCGCCCAGGTGGCGGTGTCCTCAGTCCAGTCACCAGTGAGCCGTTGAGCTTCCATCGGCACGTCATTGGCGTAGATGCCGTCCAGGCTCTGGTCGTAGTACACCATCAACTCGGCGTCGTCGATCGCCGTGCCGGTCGGGATCAGACCCACGTTGAACTTCAGCAACGAGCGCCACGTCGCGGACGAGCCGGTACCCACCTTCAACTGGTAGGTGTCGTTGAAATTGGTGCTGGTAGCGCCCGAGGAGATCTGCACATCCTGCGCGTCGTCCGGCACCGGCTGAATCTTGATGGTCGGGTCGATCACCACCGGGTAGACCCGCGCCGCATCGGCCAACCACCCGGCGTCGGCGGACACGGTGATCGTGGTCTGCCCGTACGTTTGCTGCATCCGCTGGGTGACCCGGTCACTCCACGCGTAGCCCACCGGGGAGGACTTGTCGGCCTTCGCGTCGTACATGAACGGCGCCGGCATCACGAACACCGGGTCACCGCCGTCTGG
>NZ_JBLROA010000091.1:0-16581 GCF_047921505.1 Micromonospora sp. SL1-18
TCAATGAGCAACTAGTAGGAAGCAGCTACCGCGGCTGAGCCCGCCGCCGGGCTGAGCGGTCAGCCGAGTGTCCACTGCTGCTCGGCCGCGCCGCTGCAGGGCGCCTGTATCAACTGGGCGCCGGGCTCGGTGCTGGCGTCGGTGACCTGCGCGCACTTGCCGCTGTGCACGGCGACCAGCAGCATCGGGCCGGCGCCGGTCGGGGTGAGCCGCCACTGCTGGTTGGCCTGTCCGTGGCAGGCCCACTGTTGCAGGGGTGCGCCGTCGTCGGTGCTCTCTGCGGCGACGTCCAGGCATTTGCCGCTGCCCGCGTTGACGAGTGTGAACACGTCGTCGGCGACCGGCGTGGCCACCCACTGCTGCTCCGGGCCGCCGGTGCAGTCGGCCAGCACCGCCAGCGCGCCGTCCGGGTTCTCGCCGGTCACCCCGACGCAGCGGCCGGAGGCCATCCCGTGGAACACCGTGGGCCCGCCCGCTGGGGGCGCGGGCGGCGCGGCCGTCGGGGACGGCGGTGCCTGCGTGGTGGCCGCCGCCGCCGTGGTGGGCTCGGCCGCGCTCGACTCGCTCGTCGCCGGGCTCGACGCGGCCGACGTGGCCGACGCGGGCATCACCGGCTGGCCGCCGCCGCCACCGCCGCTGCCGAACACGCCGGTGGCGAAGACGATCCCCATGAGTACGCCGACCACGGCGACACTCAGCGCGATCTGCAGCAGCGGGTCCTGTGGCAGGTGCGGGCGGATCCCTCGGCTCGTGCTGTATACGGTGCCGGGCGGGTCGGTGCATGGCTCGGACATGGGGGAATCCTGACTCACGGCGACCGCCGATGGCCAACCGCCCGACGTGAGCGTGACTCAGTCGACGACCCGAGGTCCGCTGGTCGGTCGGTGAGAACCGGCCGGACGAGGCAAAACGGCCACGGTGGACCCCGCCAACCTGGCGCAGCGGGCGTAATGTGATCGCATGCGCGCAGAGCGTGTGGATCATCCGGTTGACCATGATCAGGCGGTGGGCACGCTGCGGCGGTCGTACGCCGCGGTGCCCGCCGGCGAGCCCGTGCGGCTGGCCAAACGCACCTCGAACCTGTTTCGTCCGAGATCGGCGCAGCGGGTGCCGGGGCTGGACGTGAGCGGTCTGACCGGTGTGCTCGCCGTCGACCCGGCCGCCCGCACCGCCGATGTGCAGGGCATGTGCACCTACGAGGACTTGGTCGACGCGACCCTGCCGCACGGGCTGATGCCGCTGGTCGTGCCGCAGCTGCGCACGATCACCCTGGGTGGCGCGGTGACCGGCTTGGGCATCGAGTCCACCTCGTTCCGTAACGGGCTGCCGCACGAGTCGGTGCGCGAGATGGACATTCTCACCGGGGCCGGCGGGATCGCCACCGCTCGGCCCGAGGGTGAGCACGCCGACCTGTTCCGGGCCTTCCCCAACTCGCTGGGCAGCCTCGGCTACGCGACCCGGCTGCGTATCGAGCTCCAGCCGGTCCGCCGGTACGTGACGCTGCGCAACATCCGGTTCACCCGGTTGCCGGAGTTGGTCGACGCGATCGGCGAGGTGGTCGCCAAGGGCTCCTGGGAGGGCGAACCGGTCGACGCCATGGACGGGGTGATGTTCAGCCCCGGTGAGGCGTACCTGGTGTTGGGCACCTTCACCGACGAGGTCGCCGCGGTACGGCCGAGCGACTACACCGGCCAGGGCGTCTACTACCGCTCGTTGCAGCGGCTCACCCGGGACGTGCTCACCACGTACGACTACCTGTGGCGGTGGGACACCGACTGGTTCTGGTGCTCGGCGGCGTTCGGGGTGCAGCACCCGGTGGTCCGTCGGCTCTGGCCGCGGCGTTACCGCCGCAGCGACTTCTACCACCGGATCGTCCGCCTCGAGCACCGCTATCAGGTGGCCGCCCGGGTGGACCGCTGGCGGGGGCACCCGGCGCGGGAGCGGGTGGTGCAGGACGTCGAGATCCCGCTCGACCGCACCGCCGACTTCCTGCGCTGGTTCGCGCGGACGGTCAAGATGACCCCGGTCTGGCTCTGCCCGCTGCGGCTGCGCGAGCCGGCCGGCCCCGGCTCCGCACGTGCCTGGCCGCTGTATCCGCTCCAGCCAGGCGAGACCTATGTGAACATCGGCTTCTGGGGAAGCGTGCCGATCGCCGAGGGCGCCGCGGACGGCGACGTCAACCGGGAGATCGAACGCGCGGTGTCGGAGGCAGGCGGGCACAAGTCGCTCTATTCCGACGCGTACTACGACCGGGCGGCGTTCGACCGGCTCTACGGCGGGGAGACCTGGCGCGCCGTGAAGGACCGCTACGACCCGGACCACCGGCTCACCGGACTGTATGAGAAGGCGGTAGCGCGAGCATGAGTCTGATCGACCGTGAAAAGGGGGCGGCGAGCGCCCCGGCCGACCCGCCGGCGGGCGGCCGATGTACCGGACCGACCGTGGCGGATGTGATCCGCGCTGTCACCACCGGCGACCTGCCCATCCGTATCACCGGGTACGACGGCAGCACCGTCGGACCGGCCGACGCCGGCATCACCCTGACGATCCGCTCCGAGCGGGGGCTGTCCTATCTGCTCACCGCGCCCGGCGATCTGGGCATGGCCCGGGCCTACGTGAGCGGTGACCTGGGGCTGGAGGGGGTGCACCCGGGCGATCCGTACGAGGCGTTCACGGTGCTCAAGGACCAGCTGCACCTGCGCATGCCGCCGGTGAGCGAGGCGCTGGCCCTGGTGAAGGGGCTGGGCTGGGAGCGGTTGATGCCGCCGCCGCCCCCGCCGCAGGAGGCTGCGCCGCGCTGGCGGCGGGTGGTGGGCGGGCTGCGGCACTCCCGGCTGCGGGACAGCAGCGCGATCTCCCACCACTACGATGTCTCGAACGCCTTCTACGAGAAGGTGCTCGGCCCGTCGATGACGTACACCTGCGCTGTGTTCCGCAGCCCCGACGACACGCTGGAGCAGGCGCAGCGGGCCAAGTACGACCTGGTCGCCGGGAAGCTGGCGCTCAAGCCGGGGATGCGGCTGCTCGACGTGGGCTGCGGCTGGGGCGGCATGGTCCGGCACGCGGCCCGGGAATACGGCGTCAAGGCGCTCGGGGTGACCCTGTCGAGGGCGCAGGCCGAGTGGGCGCAGGCGGCGATCGAGCGGGAGGGGCTGGGTGAGCTGGCCGAGGTGCGTCACCTGGACTACCGGGATGCCCCGCGAGAGCCGTTCGACGCGATCTCCTCGATCGGGCTGACCGAGCACATCGGTGTGCGCAACTATCCCGCGTACTTCGGGGCGCTGCGCAGCCGGCTCAAGCCCGGCGGACGGTTGCTCAACCACTGCATCACCCGCGCGGACAACCGTGCCCCGCACCGCTCCGGCGCGTTCATCGACCGGTACGTCTTCCCGGACGGAGAGCTGGCCGGGCCGGGCCGGCTGATCAGCGAGATTCACGACGCCGGGCTGGAGGTGCACCACGAGGAGAACCTGCGGCAGCACTACGCGTTGACGCTGGCCGGTTGGTGCCGCAACCTCGTCGAGCACTGGGACTTCTGCGTCGGCGAGGTGGGCCCGGGCACGGCCCGGGTGTGGGGGCTGTACATGGCCGGTTCCCGGATGGCCTTCGAGCGCAACGAGATCCAGCTGCACCAGGTGCTTGCCACCCACAACGCCGCGCAGGGCGTCAACCGCTATCCGCTGCGTCCCGACTGGACGCCCTGACCTCACCGGATCAGCGAAAGGCCGCGCGATTCGCGCGGCCTTTCGTCGTCGGGGCCGTTCCATCTGTTGGTTGGATCGCCAGTCAACCTTCGGGCCCTATCCGTCGTCCTTGGTTGGCGACGAAAGGAGAGCCGGTGCGGCGAAAGAAACGCTTCGAGGGGCTGGATGTCCTCGTCGCCGAACGCGGTGGTGCGCTACTCGCGACAGCGGTGCTGCTGACGGGCAGCCGGGCCGCCGGGGAGGACCTGGTGCAGGTGGCGCTGGAGCGGCTGATGCGGAACTGGGGCCGGGTGCACGGCGACAAGGAGGGTTACCTGCGCCGCACGCTGTACCACCTGGCGGTCGACCGGTGGCGGCTGCGCCGGCGCCGGCCGGAGGTGCTGACCGAGGTCGAGCCGCCGGGCCAGTCGGACCACACCGATGCGCTGCACCTGCGGCAGGCGCTCATCCAGGCGCTGGCCCTGCTGCCGCCGCGGCAGCGGGCCGTGCTGGTGCTGCGCTACTGGGAACAGCGCAGTGAGGCGGAAGCCGCCGAGTTGCTCGGCTGCTCGGTCGGCACCGTCAAGTCCACCGCCTCCCGCGGGCTGGCCCGGCTACGTGAACTCACCGCCGGCTGGGCGCTGGAAGGCGCAGGCATGAACGGAGCAGGAAGATGACCACTGATCTTGAAGACCGGTTGATCGACGGCATGCGGGACGAGGTCGCCGGCCTGGCGTTCACCCGCGACGTGCTGGGGCACGCCACCCGCCGTCACCGGCGGCGCACCGCGCTTTACCGCAGCGCGTATGCGGCCGGGGTGGTCGGGGTGGCCGGGGCGCTGGCCGCGGCCCTGTCCGTCGGCGCCGGTGCCCCCGGCGGGACGATCGGCTCGCCCGGGCCGGTCGCCGAGCCGCCCACGGCGGCGGCGAGCCCGGAGCCGCCGCAGCTGCGACTGGCCGCTGCCGCTGCGGCCAGCGGGAACATCAGTTACCGGGTGAAGGTCACGACGACCTCAAAGGACATCGCCAAGCAAGGGGAACTGCCCGAGCCGGATGGCGAGCGTTGGGTGACCAAGGGCGCCTTCGATCCGGCTACAGCCACCGGCTATCTGGATTCGCCGTACAACGGGCAGATGCGTCCCGCCATCACGGCGGGCTTCCCCCACGAGCGGCTCGTTGACGGCGTTCGGTACATCGGGGCTCCCGGCGCTTCCCCCGGGACCAAAGGGAACATCTTCTGGAGCCGGGTGGAGGGCAAGCAGGACAACCTCGACTACGACATGGCGATGGGCGGCGGCCTGGGTGCGTCAGCGAGCCCGGAGGAGTTGTTCCGGGTGCTGGGCCAGGCCGGTGCCACGGTCACGGAGAAAGCCGTCGGGGTGTACCGCTTCGAGGTGACGCTGAAGAACGTGTCCCGCGAGATCCTCGCCGACACCTTCGTCGGCGAGGTGAGGATCGGGGCGGACAACCGGATCGCGAGGGTGTCCTACGACCGTACGACCCGGGCGAACATCCATGGCAGCAAGTACACGTACCACTCGGGGGTGGTCATCGAGCTTTTCGACTACGGCATGCCGGTGAGGGTCGAGGTGCCGCCCTTCGACGGCACGATACAGGCCAGGTAGCGAACGCCCTCCGATATGAAAGGCCGCGCGAGTCGCGCGGCCTTTCGTCGAACCCATTGACAAAGAAGTTTTGTACGTACAAACTGATTTTGTCATGAGAGACGTCCTGTACCTGGAAGAGCGAGAGCAGGCCGAGGCCCTGCTCAAGCCGCAGCGCATCGAGGTGCTGCGGCAGCTCGCCGAGCCCCGCACCTGCACCGAGGTCGCCGCCCGGCTCGGGCAGACGCCGCAGCGCGTCTACTACCACGTCAAGCGGCTGGTCGCGGCCGGGCTGGCCGAGCAGGTGTCCGAGCGGCGGGTGCGCGGCATCACCGAGGGCATCTACCAGGCCGTCGCCCGCTCGTACTGGCTCTCGCCCCGGCTCGTTGGACGGATCGGCGGGGCGGGCCGGGCGCGCGACGAGCTGAGCCTGGGCTACCTGCTCGACCTGATGGAGGAGGTCCAGGCCGACATCGCCGCCCTCGACCGCGCCGCGCCCGAGCTGCCGTCCATCGGCGTCTCCGGCGAGATCCGGGTGCCGGCCGAGCGCCGCCAGGAGTTCCTGCACGACCTGCAGTCGACACTGCAGGACCTGTTCACGCGTTACGGGGGCACCGAAGGAGACGCCTTCAAGCTCGCCGTGGCGTGCTACCCGAAGGGTGACAAACATGAGTGATCTGCTGACCATCCGGGTCCGGCTCGCCGCTCCCGCGGAGCGCGTGTGGCGCGCGCTGACCGACCCCACCGAGCTGCGCGTCTGGTTCGCCGAGCACGCCGAGGTCGAGCTGCCACACCGGTACGCGTTCTGGGGCCGCTACACGCCGGAGGGCGACGCCCCGCATCAGCGGCTGCTCCACGCCGACGAGCGGAGCCTGCGCTTCGCCTGGGTGCTCGACGGCGTGGAGACCACCAGTGAGATCGAGGTGACGCCGCAGGGGGACGACACCGAGCTGACCCTGCGGCAGAGCCACTTCGTCTTCGCCGAGGCTCTCGACGGCAGCACCATCCGGGGCGTGCTCCAGACCTGGTGGAGCCTGACGCTGGCCAACCTCAACGCGTACCTGGAGGGGCGGCCGCTGCTGCCGCGCACCGACTTCACCTCGGCCGACCTGCGCGGCGAGCTGGTGATCGACGCCCCGATGGACCGGGTGTGGACCTCGTTGACCGACTCCGAGCAGGCCAGCTCCTGGTTCGGGTACCCGATCGGCATCGAGCCGTGGGTCGGCGGCCGCTACGCCATGGGCGGCTTCGAGTCCGGGTACGCGGCCAAGGTGGTCGACCTGGAGCCCGGCCGCAAGATGTCCGTCGACTGGGGACCGACCGGCGTCATCACCTGGGAGCTGGCCGAATCCGGCGGGAAGACCCGGCTGACCTTCGTGCAGAGCGGGTTTGACGAGGGCAACCCCCCGTACGCGGCGTGGAGCGGGTCGGTGGCCGGGCTGTCGGAGCTGCGCCGCTTCCACGAGGTGCCGGACTGGCAGCCGATCTGGCTCGCCGAGGAACTGCCGACCGGTAGCTCGACCCGCTGACCAACCCTGTGGCGGGCGGCCAGCTCCGAAAACCGCGAGGCCCCGGGCAGGCGACAAGGCGTCTGCCCGGGGCCCCTGGTGTGGCTGATTACCGCACAGGCTGGCCCGGCGGCACGGTCAGGACGAGAAGCTGACCCTTCTCGACCAGCTCCGGGTCCGCGGACTTGGTGTGGTTCTGCACGTCCAGCAGGTACTTGCCCTCACCGAGGAACGGCGCCGGGATGACGCCCGACGACTCCTCGTCAATGGTGTCGAAGTACGCGCCGCCCGGCAGGAAGCGCGCCGGGTCCTCGTCGACGATCCGGCGCACCGTGCCCGAGGCGATGTCGTACTGGTAGACGCCGGCCAGGTAGCCCTGGTTGCCCGGGTCCTCCTGCATCAGCACCTGACCGCGGTCGTTGATGGTGATGTTGTCCATCATCTTCGGGCCGCTCGCCGGGTCCGTCGGGCCCTCGAACACCATGGTGATGGTGCCGCCCTTGACCGGGTCGGTCACGTCGTTGAACGACAGTCGCCACAGCCGGCTGTGCTTGGTCATGCTGGCGGTGGTGGCGAAGTAGAAGTCGTTCGGGTTGCTCGGGTCCCAGGCGCCGTCCTCGGGCCGGTCGAACGAGGTGCCGCCGGTCGACGACAGCGTGAAGGGCAGGGAGCCCTTGGTCCACGCCGTGGTGCTGTCCTCCACCGCCATGCCCGGCACGGAGATGGTGTAGCCCTTGCCGCCGGCGAGGCCGGCCTTCTCCACCGGGTTGCCGGTGGTCTTCTTGTCACCGACGTAGACCGTGACCTCGCCGGCGCCACCGTCGCTGGTGCCCAGCGCCACGGTCTTGTCGCCGCTGGCCGGGTTGGCGACGATGTTCTCCCAGCTCCCGGCGCCGAAGCCCGGCAGCTCGTAGGACTCGCCGGTCTCGACGACGTGGCCGAAGGCGCGACCGCCGGTCGACTCCTCGCCGTTGGTGAAGATCCGACCGTCGTAGCCCTTGCCGGTGCTCGGGTTGAAGTACGCGGTCGGGGCGGCCAGGTCGGCCGAGCAGAGGCGGTTGAACGCCACACCCGGCGTGCTGACGTACTGCCCGTTGCTGGACAGGAAGACCTTGCGGACCAGGTCGCCGCCCGACAGCACCCGCAGGGTCTTCTTGTCGATGACCCACTTCGAGATGAAGGCACCCTTGGCGCCGTGCGCCCGGACGACGCCGGCGTTGTTGGCGAGCTCGTGGTTCATCAGCACGGTGAAGGTGCCGTCACCGTTGTCGAACGCACCGAGGCCGTCGGGGATGCCGGCCATCCGGTAGCCGCCGACCGAGTCGCCGGTGGTGAGCAGCGAGGCCAGGGTGATGCCCGGCGTGGCCCGGACGAGGTACGGAGCGTCGCTGCTGCTCGGGCCGGTTGAGCCGCCCGGCGCCGCAGACGCGGCACCGCCGACGAGCAGGGCAGCCGCCCCAGCGATGGCGACGGCCGACAGCCGCCGCTTGGTGAAGACGTGCATCCTTGCTTTCCTCCTAGTGTCCGCGGCCGCGGACGCGTCGGCGACGCTACGAGGACGAGGTGAAGGGATCGGCGGTCCATCGTGACGAGCGGGTGAACAGCGGGGGTGCCTCACCCCAACGGCCGGCGGCGCGCCGTCTGTTTGTCCAGCTCACCGCTCTCCCGGTCGGAGGCGGCCGCCCGTGGTGCAACTACACTGGGGCGGCCGTCCGAACGGGGAGAATTTTTGCGCAGTCACCCGGCCGTCGTGCTGGTCGCCGTCCTGCTGTCCACCCTCGCGCTGCCGGCCTCGCTGACCGGCGCCTCCGTCGCCCTGCCGGACATCGGCCGCGACCTGCACGCCGGGCTGGCCGGCGTGCAATGGGTGGTGAACGGCTACAACGCCACGTTCGCCAGCTTCATGCTCGCCACGGGTGCGCTCGCCGACCTGTTCGGCCGCCGCCTGGTCTACGCGATCGGGGTGGCGGTCTTCGTGGCCGGCGGCCTGCTCGCCTCGGTCGCCGACGGCATCGTGCTGCTCGACATCGCCCGCGTCCTCGCCGGTGTCGGCGCGGCCGCCGCAGCGACCAGCGCCTCCGCTCTGCTCGCCGGGGCGTTCCACGGCCGGGCTCGGGCCCGCGTCTTCGGCGTCTTCGGTACGACCATCGGTGTCGGCCTCGCCTTCGGCCCGTCGATTGCCGGACTGCTCATCGAGGGCTTCGGCTGGCGCGCGGTCTTCGCCGCCCCGGCACTGGCCAGCTGCGCGGTGCTCGCCCTCGTCCCGCTGCTGCCGGAGTCCCGGCAGCCGCACCCCGGGCGGGTCGACTGGCCGGGCACCGTCTCGTTCACCGCCGCGCTGCTGCTGCTCATCTTCGGTTTCGTGCAGGGCCCCGACTACGGCTGGGCCGCCCCGGTCATCCTCGCCGCGTTCGCCGCGGCGGCGGCCCTGCTGGTGCTCTTCGTCCGGGTGGAACGCCGCCGCGCCGAACCGATGTTCGACCTGGCCCTGCTGGCCAGCCCCCGGTTCGTCGGCATCTGCCTGGCGGCGGCCACCATCGTGGCGGTGCTGGTGCCGCTGCTGGTCTATCTCCCGTCGTACCTGACCACGGTGGTCGGGCTCAGCCCCGGCTCGGCCGGCGCCACACTGATCATGCTCACCGCCCCGACCCTGGTGCTGCCTTTGCTCAGCGGCGCGCTGACCCGGCTGGTCCCGGCCACCGCGGTCACCGTCGTGTCGGTGGCCGTGGTCGCCGCCGGCGCGGCCTGGGCCACCGTGCTCGGCCCGCACGTGGACGCCGCGGCGCTGGCCGGGCCGCTGCTGACCATCGGCGTCGGGGTGGGGCTGTCCATCGGGCTGCTGGACGCGATCGCGATCGGCAGCGTCGCGCCGGCCCGCGCTGCCACCGGTGCCGGGATGATCAACACGGCGCGGCTGACCAGCGAAACCGTGGCGATCGCCGTGGTCGGGGCGGTGCTCGCCAGCACCACCGGCGGTCGGCTCGCCGACCCGGGCTTCACCGGCGGGCTGCGTACGGTGCTGTGGTCGATGGCCGGGCTCGCGGCGGCCGCCGCGGTGACCGTCACCGTCCTGGTCCGGCGGGCACGGATCGGGCAGCGGGAAGAAGTCCGGGTCGGCTGAAACAAGAGTCCCGCAGGCATAGCAAACGGCCCGGGATCACCCACGATCCCGTGCCGTTTCACTCCCTCCGTGCTGGTCAGGCTGTCACCCGCCGTTCCGCGAGCACTCCGCGCGCCCACTCCAGCATCGGGCACCCGTCGTCCATGCACTGCGCGCAGCTCCCGGTGGCCCGGTGCTCGTACGGTGGCTCGTGGTGCTGCCTGATCACTCTCTTGGCTGTCCAGGTCACGAGAGCCGGAGTCACGGCCCCTTCGTCCATGGGCATGGTCGGTCCCCTCCAGAAACGCGCAGGTCCGGCCACCGATCCCCGATCAGGTAGCCGGACCGCATCCGGGTTTGCCCCAACAGCCTCCCTTGTAACGTGCACACCGTCAAGCTTGCAAGTGGCAACGTATGCGGGTTGCACGTACATACGGTCATGTCGTGCGCCTCGTTGCCCTGTCCGACATCGCTGACATGCTCGGCGGCGTGTCGCGTACCCGGGCCACGGAGATCACCAACCGGGCCACCTTCCCCGCCCCCATCGACACGGTGGCAAGCGGCAAGGTGCGCGTCTGGGACCGCGCTGCGGTGGAGGCATGGATCAGGCAGTACCGCCCGCATCAGGCGCAAGACGAGAGCTAAAACGGCGGCGCACGCGTGGCCGGTCGGGCTGCGGCGGGCCGCTATCGTGACCTGTCGTGACGGACACCGCGCAGCGCCTGGCCGAGATCCGGGGTGGCGTGCCGCCCCGACGGCACAACGCCCGCACCATCGCCGCGCTGACCGGCAACCCGGGCTGCACCCGCCGGGCGGTGCTGGACAGCGCCGGGGTGGACAAGCCGAAGCTGGCCGAGCGGATCGGCTTCCCGGCCCGGTTCGGCCAGTCCCGCTTCGCCATCACCCGGGGCAACGCGTTCGAGGCCCAGGTGAAGGCCGACGGCGGGGTGGAACTGCTGCGGCTGGTCGCGGAGCGGCTGGGCGTACCGGTGCCGGCCGGGGCGAGCTGGACGGACCTGGGCGCCGACGAGGACCGGCCGGAGCGGTCCCGCGCCGCGCTCACCGCGTCCGGCGACGAGCCGGCGCTGTTCGACCATCCGCTGCTCGGACTGGAGGTGGCCGGCCGGCGGGTGCACCTGGAACCGGACCTCGTCGCCGCCCGGCTCGGCGGCCGGTTCCACGTCGTGGAGATCAAGTCGTTTCCGGTGATCGACGGCCAGGCCGACCCGGCGAAGGTGTCCGCCGCCGCCATCCAGTCCGCCGTCTACGTGCTGGCGCTGCGCGAGCTGCTGGCCACCGAGGGGCACGACCCGGACCTGGTCTCGCACGAGGTGGTGCTGGTCTGCCCGCGCGACTTCGCCAACCGGCCCGTGGCCAGCCTCCTCGACGTACGCAAGCAGTTGCTGGTGCTGCGCCGCCAGCTCGACCGGATGGCCCGGATCGACGACCTGCTCGCCGGCGTGCCCGCCGGCTTCACCGCCGACCTGACCGCCGACCCGGCGGACCTGGCCGCCGCGCTGTCCACCGTGGCCGCCCGCTACGCCCCCGAGTGCCTGGCCACCTGCGAGCTGGCGTACTTCTGCCGGCACGAGGCGCGCGGCCACACCACCGCGCTGGGTCGGCCGGTGCGGGAGGTGCTGGGCGGCATCGCCGACATCGGGGAGGTGCTGGCGCTGGCCGACGGCGTCCGCGCCCCGGACCCGGAGCAGGCGGAGGCCGCCGCGCTGCTGCGCGCCGCCGCCCGCCTGCGCGCCGACGCCCTCACCGGAAAACCCACATGAGTACGCGCCGCCGGCCCGCCCGGCCCATCCCGTCCCGGAGGTCCCGGTGAGCACGCTGCGCGCACTGGCCAAGGCACAGGCGGTCGCCGCCGGGTTGGCCCAGCCGGTGGCCACCGTCCGGCACCTGCACCTGTCCGACCGCCCGCTGGTGCTGGTGCCCCTCGCGATGGCGGGCGAGGCGAACGCGCCGCTGGCCGCCATGGTCGGTGCCGCCCCCGACGCGGCGCGGCTGCTGGTCGTGCCGCAGCCCCGCAACCGCGACCAGCGCTTCGCGTTCGCCGCCGAGCTGGCCGCGATCGTGCTGCCCTACCTGGACTCGTTCCGGGGGGTCAGCGAGGCGGTGCCGGTCGACCGGGGCCGGGACGTCCGCTACCGGTACGTCGACGCGCCGCAGCTGCTGGTCCCCAACCCGGCCGGGGTCACCTTCCTGCGGCTGTTCGGCCGCTCCACCCGGTTCCGCCGTCCCGACGGCGAGTATCCGGTGCACCCGTCGGTGCCGCTACTCGGCCGCTGGCTGACCTTCCTCGCCGAGCGCGCCGAGCATCCCGGCTCGGCGGCCCTCGTCGCGATGACCGAGGCGCTGACCCTGCACTGGGCCACCGGGCAGAGCGCCGTGGAGGACCTGCACCTGCCGGCGCTGCTCGGCTGGATCGACCCGCCGCCCGGGCACACCGGGGCGGAGGCGGCCGCCCGGGCCGAGGACCCGCGGCTCTGCCCACCGGCCGGTCCGGCCACCGACCCGGATTTCGACAACCATCGCCTCGCCCCGATCGTGGCCGCGTACGCCGAGGCTGACGACGACCCGGCCGCCCGGGCGGCGGCGTACGCGGAGCTGGAGCGGCTGCTGCGCGACCAGCTCGCGCCCACCTGGGAGCTGTTGTGGCGCGGCGTGGGGTTGCTGCGCGCGCTGCCGCCCGGCGCGCGGGTGCCCGGCCGGTGGGACGGCGACAAGGACGCCTTCACCGGCTACGCCGAGCACGTCGACGCCGGGGGCGGGCCGCAGCCGCGCCGGGACGGGGCGGTGGCCGCCGCGGTGCGGCTGCACCGGCTGGAGCGGGCCCTCGCCTCGTACGCGGTGCAGCGCGCCTACGACGACCCGCTCGTGATGGCCGAGCACCGGCTCACCGGGGAGGCGTTCGTCGGTGAGGTGACCCTGGCCGACCCGAAGCGGGTGGACGATACCGGCAAACGACCGGTGCTGCGACCGCGTATCCAGGTGGTCACCACCGAGCCGGTGGCGGTGCCGGTCGGCGCGACGCTGTACTCGCCGGCCCGGCCGAGCCAGAAGGCGAAGGTGGTCTTCCTGACCCCCGGCGCGGACGGCAAGACCGAGGTGGTGCTGGAACTCTCCGGCGGGATGGGACGCGGGCTGACCGCTCCGCCGGGCACCGTGCCGGAGGTCGGGGAGCGGCTGTGCTTCACCACCCTCGCCGACACGTTCCTGCCGGCCGGGAACTTCCCCGCCCCGGAGGAGACCCCGTGGACCCATGGTGGTCCGCCGGCCGCCGCGCCCGCCGTCGACGTCGCGGGGCCGGCGGGCGACCCGGCGGAGGGCGGCGACGGCGACCCGGCCGAGGAATGGTCCTGACCGAGGCGGCGGCCAGGCTGACCCGGCGGTGACGGACAGCCGATTCGGCTCTGGCGGCGGTACCCGGTGGTGGCTACGCTTGCCCCGTTCGCCGTCCGCAACCGGTCCTCATCGTCGAGGGTGCACAGAAGGCCGGAGCGAATCTGTTGTGTTCCAGCAGGACGTGAGTCTCGCCGCCCCGGGCGTGGCCCGTCCCTCGCTCTCCGGCCGCGTCGGGCTCGTCGCGGCCGCGCTCGTCGTACTCGCAGATGCCTTCTGGCTGGTCGTCGGCCTGCCGGGCGCGGCCCTGGTCAGCGACCTCGGCACGGTGGCGGTGTCGAGCTGGGCGGCGGTGGCCTGCGCCGGGGTGGCCCGGCGGCATCCGCTGCCGTTGCGGCGGTTCTGGGCGCTGCTGGCCGTGACCATGGCGCTCGCCGCGGCCGGCCGGATCGTGTGGACGGTCGGGCGGCTGGGCGAGTCCGGCCTGCCGAACACCCCGCTGGTCGGCGCGATCTTCGCCGCCGGGATCGTCACCGGCACCGCGGCCCTGCTCTGCACGCTGACCGCCCCGCCCAACCTGGTCGGGCAGGCCCGGATCCTGCTCGACGGGGTGATCGTCGGGCTCGCCCTCATCCCGATCGGCTGGGTGGTGGTGTTCCGCGACATCGCCTCGGCCGACCTGGCCGACCAGCTGCTCACCTTCGGGCTGCTCTACCCGATGTTCGACCTGATGCAGCTCACCATCCTGCTGGTGGTGGCCGGGCCGTCGCGTCCGATGTGGCGGGCGCTCACCCTGGTCGGGGTCAGCCTGGGCATCCGGGCCACCGCCGATGCGGTCTACGTCTCGCTCGTCGCACATGGCAGCTACACGCCGGGCCATTCGATCGACGTCTGGTGGCCACTGAGCTACCTGCTGATCGGGGCCGCCACCGGGTACCCGCCGCCGGCCGGCCGGGACGAAGGCGAGGAGCCGGCTGAGTCGCCGCTGCCGCCGTGGTGGCGGGTCGCCCTGCCGTACCTGCCGGTGGGCGGGGCGATCGTCGCCGTGGTGCTCGCCCGGCAGCCCACCGGGCAGACCCCACGCCTGATCTTCGTCGCCATGATGGCGCTGCTCGGGGTGCTGGCGCTGCGGCAGAGCCTCGCCGCCAACGAGAACCTGCGGCTGGTCGCCCGGCTGCGCCGGCTCGCGTACTCCGACCAACTCACCGGCCTGGCCAACCGGCTGACGTTCAACCGGTGGCTGCGGCGGGCGCTGCGCGACGGCGGGCCGGTCGCCGTGCTGTTGCTCGACCTGGACGGCTTCAAGCAGGTCAACGACCGCTTCGGGCACGCCGCCGGGGACCGGCTGCTGACCACCATCGCGGAACGGATGCGCGACGCCGTCGGCGGCGACGGGATGATCGCCCGGCTCGGCGGCGACGAGTTCGCGGTGCTGGTCCACGGCGACCGGGTGCTGCCCGAGCGGCTCGCCGAGCGGCTGCTCGCCGCCCTCGAACCGCGGCCCGACGAGGAGGACCTCGGCGTACCCCCGTCGGCCAGCATCGGCATCGCCGAGTACGGTCCGCAGCACACCTCCCACACCGACCTGCTTCGCGACGCCGACATCGCCATGTACGCCGCGAAGGCGGCCGGCAAGTCGGCGTACCGGACCTGCACGCCGGGGCTGCGCGAGTCGGCGGTGAGCCGGGCCGAGCTGATCGCCGACCTGCGCCGAGCGGTCGACGAGGACCAGCTGTTGATGGAGTTCCAGCCGATCGTGGACCTGGCCACCGGGGCGGTACGCAGCGCCGAGGCGCTGGTGCGCTGGCGGCATCCCCGGCTCGGGGTGCTGCCCCCGGCGAGGTTCCTGCCGTTGGCCGAGGAGACCGGGCTGATCCTGGCGATCGACCGGTGGGTGATCCACCAGGCGTGCCGGGCCGCGGCGGCCTGGCGACCGTACGCGCCCGAGGTGACCGTCGCCGTCAACATCGCCGCCATCCACGTGCGGCGCCCCGACCTGATCGCCACGGTCACCGGGGCCACCGCGGCGGCCGGCCTGGCACCCCGCGCGCTCACCCTCGAACTGACCGAGTCGGCGCTGATCGAGGGCAGCGAGGCGGTACTGGACCGGCTGCACCAGCTGCGCGAACTGGGCGTACGGATCGCCATCGACGACTTTGGCACCGGCTACTCGTCGCTGAGCTACCTGCACCGGATCCCAGCCACCGAGCTGAAGATCGACCGGTCCTTCGTGTCCCGGTTGGACGCCAGCGACCCGCGGGCGTACGCCACGGTGGAGATGGTCAACCGGCTGGCCGGCGCGTTCGACCTGGTCGTGGTGGCCGAGGGGGTGGAGACCGGCACGCAGCACGCGGCGGTGACCGCGATCGGCTGCCTGCACGGCCAGGGCTGGCGGTACGGCCGCCCAGCCACCCTGTCCGAACTGCTCGCCACGCTCACCCCGATCGACACGGCCCGCTGACCGGCCCTGTCGACCGGGGGTCGAAGGTCCCGGACGGTCAGGGGGTTCGGCCCTGCTGCCGGATGCCGGCGAATCGCGACGATGTAACCGACATCGAGAAGCGGTCACCTTCCACACGGGAGCAGTCATGAAGCGTCGGACGTTGGATCTGCTGTTCAGCATCGGCGGGCTGGGCCTCGCGGTCCTGCTGCTCGTCGTGGGCATCGTCCTGACGACGAACGCCAACTTCGCGAACAACTACGTGCACGACCAGCTCGCCGCCCAGCACATCACCTTCAAGCCGGCCGACCAGCTGACCGCCGAGGAGAAGAAGTCCGACTGCCTGCGCGAGTACGCCGGCAAGCCGATGACCACCGGCAAGCAGGCCGAGTGCTACGCCAACGATTTCATCGGGCTGCACCTGACGGCGATGTCCGGTGGCAAGACGTACGCCGAGCTCGGTGGGCCGGAGTCCGCGCTGAAGGCGCAGGTGGCCGAGGCCGAGAAGACCAACGCCGCGAACCTGGCCGACCTGCGCAAGCAGCTCGCCGAGGCCTCCGCCCTGCGGGAGACCGTGTTCAAGGGCGAGTCGCTGCGCGGCATGCTGCTGACCTCGTACGGCTTCAGCGAGTTCGGCCGCAAGGCCGGGCAGGGCGCGCTGGCCATGTACCTGGGTGCGGCGCTGCTCCTGCTGCTGTCGATCGCCGGCCTGGTGCACGCGTTCCGGACCCCGGCCAGCGAGGCGTTCGCCGCCCCCGAGAAGGCACGGGAGCCGATCAACGCCTGACCCGGCTCGCCCCGGCCGCCCCGGTCTCCGCCACCCCCAGCGGAGGCCGGGGCCGGTCGCTCTTCCGGCACGCCGTCGCGGGTGGGCGCAGAATCGGGCTTGACTCTCACGT
>NZ_JBLROA010000092.1:0-16565 GCF_047921505.1 Micromonospora sp. SL1-18
GCAGACGCGGGCAGGCAGGCGGGCCACGCCCCGGGACCGCAACCAAACGCGGACCCGGCAAACCGCAACCGAACGCGGACCGAGCCACACCCGCAGACCGCAACCAGAAACGGACCCAGAGAGACGAAACCGGCCGGCCCCATAAGGGACCGGCCGGTTCGCGAAGAGCGCAAACTCACCAGACCTGCTGGACGATGTCCGCCGCCTGCTCCTCCCACTGCGCGTACGCGTACGGGTAGGCGGAAACCTGGACCGTCTGCGCGGCCGCGGTCAGCGGCAGGTCCTGCCAGCCGCCGACGTTCTTCAGCGCGTTGAAGAACGCCGTCGAGGCGTAGTCCGGGTTGGTGATCTCGTCCGGCGTACCCCAACCGACCGACGGGCGCTGCTGGAACAGGCCCTCCGAGTCGTGGTCGTTGTACGCGCCAAGGTTGCCGAGGTTGTACAGCTTCGACTCCTGAAGCGAGGTGGCCACACCGATGACGGCGCCCCGCTCGCCCACGCCAGTTTCCTTGGCCGCCTTGACGATGGCCTTGGCGTTGTCGACCTGCACGTCGTCGAGCGGGATACGCGACTGCGCGCCCTCGACACCGTGCGGGATGAGCTGGTCCCGGGTTGGCGGGTTCTTGGCGCTAGCCATGTCGGCGTTATTGACGGGAGGTACATCGGGGGCGCTGGCGGCAGCCGTGTCAGCGGCAGTGGCGGGGCCGGATTCGCCGGTGGCCAGGTCGATCGCGGCGACGGCGCCGGCGTGCGGACCGGTGGTGACCGGCGCGGCGAAGGCGCTGGGCCCGACCGCCAGGCAGCCCAGGGCAGCCACGCCCGCGATGCTCAGCGCGGCCTTACGCTGCGGGGTTTTGGCGGCGGCGGGGAGCCACCGGTTCTTCGCGAGTTCGGCCGTGCGGTGCGAGGTCTCTTCGATGGCGGGGAGCCACCGGTCGTTCGCGAGCTCGGCCGTGCGGCGCGACGTCTGTTCGATGGCGGGAAGCCACCGGGCCTTCACGAACTCGACCGTACGGCGCGAGGTCTGCTCGATGGCGGGAAGCCATCGAGTGAAGTGCTGCTTCACGATGGGGTGCCCTTTCGATCATCACGACGCGCTCGAGGGTGAGCGAGCCTCCGGGGGAACTACCGGTCGGTACGGGTTTGCGCTTCGGCCGTACTGGGCAACACAACAAGCCTGAGGTGTCGGTCATTCCGGAAATGCCGGGGAGCAGCGTGCTGCGGCCTAGGTCACGCGGGGTACGGGACGGGCGGGCAACGGGCGCAAGCAACGGCCCGGAAGGGGCAGAAACGTCCCGGAAGGGCTGGAACGGCCCAAAGAGGCGGAAGCGACGCGGCCGGTACGCTCAACCGGCGGCAGGCGTGCCGAACCGGACGAGGACGTGCCAGAGCTGCTTGAGGTGCTGGAGGGTGACCTCGACCGGCCCCCGGTCGGCCCAGCGTTCCGGGTCCCGCACCAGCGACGCGGCGGCCCGGCCGATCAGCGCGGCGTGCACGGGCTCCCCGGGGCGGGCGAACTCCGCGTGCACCCGGGCGGCGAACGGTGGGATGGCCACGCCACGAAACTCGGCGTCGACACCGTCGACCGGCAGCTCGAATCCGCCGTGCCAGCGCAGCGGGAAGCCGTGTCGTCGGGCGATCCCGGCGAGGATCCGCCCCGCGTCGGTGCCCCGGAACGACGGGTCGACCACCAGCGCCTCGACGTCCCAGGCGAGGCTCAGCTCGCCGTGGATCTGCGCCTCGATGTAGTCGTCCAACGCGCGGCCGGCCTCGCCCGACTCCCGCTCGCGGCGGCGGAGCAGCGCGCGCAGCAGCGTACCGGTGTCCATGCCGGCCACCCCGAGGCTGGCGCCAGCGGTGGCATCGAGCAGCGCGGCGAGTACCGGTTCGAAGGCATCGAGGGTGGCCAAGTCCTTCGGCTGGATGTGACTGTCACCGAAGGTGAAGGTCGCTCGGGCGAGGACCTCGGGGCGCAGCCGCAGGTAGCAGGAGCCGAACCGGGGGCACGCGCCATCAGCGTGGTCGAGCAGGTTCAAGCCGCCATACTTCGGACGCTCCGCGGGAAGCACGCCGGTCCGCTGGTACGCCCCACCGAACAACGTCGCCTCCCAGCGATCCCGGTCGCCGCCCGGGAACGCGGTCAGCCCGCCGTTGGAGATGCCCGTCTCGAACTGGCTGCGATAGACACCGTCCTGGTCCAGCGCCTCGGCCACCGTACGTCCGTCACGCAGCAGGCGATCGGGGTGGAAGTTGAGCGTGAGCCGCCCGTGCGCGGCGACCGCCGCGATAATCTCCTCCGCCTGATAGGCCGTCCCCGATCCGGCGAGGTGCCGAGCGATCGTTGCGAGAGCCGCCGGACGGTCCCGTAGCGCGACCTCGCGGACGTATCGCAGGGCAGCCGACTGTGCCGGGGTCAGTGCGGGCGCGGTGGCGGGGTCGGGCACCGCGCGAGGATATCAACGGCCCGGCGCCCGGGCGCAGCCTGTTTCAGTCGTCAGGCGTCGGTGCCGAAGCCGTCCAGGGCGGCCCGTTCCTCCGGGGTACGCAGCTCCTGGAACACGGTGACGTGCAGGCCCGCCGGAGCGTCGAGGCGGGCGTTGACGGACTGCCACGGAGTGACCGTCGGCGGGGCGACCTCGGTGGCCCCCGCGGCGACCAGGCGCTCGGTCGTCGCGCGACTGTCGTCCACTTCGAACGCCACCCGCAGGCGCGGCGCGACCTGCCGGCCGACCTCCACCTCGTCGATCATCCGCTTCTGCGCGGGATTCGCCAGCTCCAGGGTGGCCCGGCCCGCCTCCAGGATCACCACCCGCGCGTCGTCGTCACCCGAATACGCCGCCTGCTCGGGTAGCCCCAGGGCGTCACGGAAGAAGGCGACAGCCGCGTCGTAGTCGTCGGCCTCGACGACGAGGCGCAGTTGGCGTACGGTCGGCGGTTGGTCGTTCCCCGGCACGGTCATGACGCGATCCTAGTTCGGGGCCGCGGCGCCGAGGCGGGCGAGGAAGTGCACATTGCCGGGTGTGGCGGCGAGCTGGTGCAGCAACCGGTCCAGGGCCTGCTGACGGTCCAGTTGGGACAGCGCGGATCGCAGGCCCCGCAGGCGGTGTCGCTCGAGGTCGGTGAGCAGCAGCTCGTCCCGCCGGGTGCCAGACGCCCGGACGTCGACGGCGGGATAGGTGCGCCGGTCGGCGAGGGCATGGTCCAGCCGCAGCTCGGCGTTGCCAGTGCTCTTGAACTCCTCGTGGATGAGCGTGTCGGCCGCCGAACCGGTCTCCACCAGCGTCGAGGCAAGGATGGTCAGCGAGCCGCCCTCCTCGACGGCGCGGGCGGCGGCGAGCAGCCGTTTCGGTGGGTTGAGCGCCGCCACGTCGACACCGCCGGAAAGCGTACGGCCGGCCGAACGGATGCTGAGGTTGTAGGCGCGGCCCAGCCGGGTCAGCGAGTCGAGCAGCACGACCACGTCGTGCCCCAGCTCGACCAGGCGCTTCGCCCGCTCGATCGCCAGCTCCGCCACCGTGGTGTGGTCCTGCGGCGGACGGTCGAACGTGGCCGCGACGACCTCGCCCTTGACCGACCGAGAAAAGTCGGTGACCTCTTCCGGCCGCTCGTCGACCAGCACCACCATCAGCTGGCACTCCGGGTTGTTGCGGGTGATCGCGTTCGCGATCGCCTGCAGCACCATCGTCTTGCCCGCCTTCGGCGGCGAGACGATCAGCGCCCGCTGACCCTTGCCGATCGGCATCACCAGGTCGATCACCCGGGTGGTCAGGATGTGCGGCTCGGTCTCCAGCCGCAGCCGCTCCCGCGGGTACAGCGGGGTGAGTTCGTAGAACTCCGGCCGGCGCCTCGCCTCCTCCGGCTCCATCCCGTTGATGGTGTCGAGCCGGGCCAGTGGGGCGTGCCGGCCGCGGCGGGGTGCGGCGGCGATCGCGCCGGTGACCAGGTCGCCGCGGCGCAGGCCGTACTTTCGCATCTGAGCGGGTGTGACGTACGCGTCGGCGGCGGAGGGCAGGTAGCCGTCGACTCTGATCAGGGCGTGGTCGTCGACGGTGTCGACGATGCCGGTGACCGGGACCGGCCCGGCGGTGTCGGTGTTGTTCATCGAGTGCCTTTGCGGTGAGGCCGTCGCCCGTGGAGCGACGGGTGAGGAAACGGGCGCGCGGAGATGACCGGGCATGCCCGACGGGTCGGGGCGCGCCTGGTGGGGCCGCTGTCGGTCCGTCCGACCGGTCGGTGACGGCGGCCGGTGCTGGCTGAGACGGCTGGATCAGCCACTGCGGATGCTGCGGCCGATCGAGGACCGGCGGGGAAGTCGAGCCAGTGGCTCAGCTGTCGGCGGTGATCGGTGACCGGGCGAGTGACGCGCCGAGCGGTCGGAAAGGAGAAGACACCGGGTGGCGCCGTGCGCCGGCATCCGGGTCTACTGGCAGCCTAACCCGGCAACGTCGGGCGGGGCAAGCAGGTCGGTGCGGGTGGCCGGCCTCGAAGCGGTCGACGGCAGCCCCATACTCGATGTGAAGCTGCTGCTCGGCGGCGAGCGCTGGGGCCGGCGGCGTCGGCCGGGCCGGCGACCCGGCCGGACGAGGGGGCTTCCCGCCCCCGGGGCCAGCCTCAGTGCCCTCGGGCGATCCACTCGTCGAGGTGGGGCGCCTCCGTGCCGATGGTGGTGTCGTCGCCGTGTGGACGATGGTCTCCGGCGGCAGGGTGAGCAGTCGGGTCCGGATCGACTCGATGATGGTGCCGAAGTCGCTGTAGGAGCGGCCGGTGGCACCCGGCCCGCCGGCGAAGAGGGTGTCGCCGGTGAAGACCGCGCCGAGGTCGGGGGCGTGCAGGCTGCATGCGCCGGGGCTGTGGCCGGGGTGTGCAGCACCCGCAGCGTGGTGCCGCCGACCTGGAGGGTCTGGCCGTCGGTCAGCTCCCCGTCGGGTGGGGTGTCGGGGTGGACCAGGTCCCAGAGCACCCGGTCGGCGGGGTGCAGCAGCACGGGAGCGTCGGTGGCCCGGGCCAGTTCGGGCGCGACCCGTACGTGGTCGTCGTGGGCGTGGGTGGCCAGGATGGCGACAACGTGGCGGTCGCCGACGACCTTGCGGATGGCCGCCACGTCGTGGGGTGCGTCGACGACGAGGCACTCGGTGTCGTCGCCGATCACCCAGACGTTGTTGTCGACGTCGAAGGTCTGCCCGTCGAGGGAGAACGTGCCGGAGGTGACGGTGTGGTCGACGCGGGCGGTCACGGGAAGACCACCACCGAGCGGAGCACGTCGCCGTGGTGCATCCGGGTGAACGCCGCCTCGACCTGGTCGAGGGCGATCTCCTCGGTGACGAACGCGTCCAGGTCGAGGCGGCCCTGCTTGTACAGCTCGGTGAGCATCGGGAAGTCGCGGCTGGGCAGGCAGTCGCCGTACCAGCTGGACTTGAGCGCGCCGCCGCGGCCGAAGACGTCCAGCAGGGGCAGCTCGATCTTCATGTCGGGGGTGGGTACGCCCACCAGCACCACCGTGCCGGCCAGGTCCCGGGCGTAGAAGGCCTGTTTCCAGGTCTCCGAGCGGCCCACGACGTCGATCACCACGTCGGCGCCGAAACCGCCTGTCGCGGCGCGGATCGCCTCGACCGGGTCGTCCTCGGAGGCGTTGACGGTGTGCGTGGCACCGAACTTGCGCGCCCAGTCGAGCTTGCGGGAGTCGGTGTCGATCGCGATGATCGTCGTCGCTCCGGCCAGGGCCGCGCCGGCCACCGCGGCGTCGCCGACGCCGCCGCAGCCGATCACCGCGACCGAGTCGCCCCGGGTCACCTGGCCGGTGTTCATCGCCGCGTCGAGGCCGGCCATCACGCCGCAGCCGAGCAGGCCGACGGCGGCGGGCCGGGCGGACGGGTCGACCTTGGTGCACTGGCCGGCGTGGACCAGCGTCTTCTCGGCGAACGCGCCGATGCCGAGGGCGGGCGTGAGTTCGGTGCCGTCGGTGAGGGTCATCTTCCGGGTGGCGTTGTGGGTGGTCAGCTTCTCGGCCCTGAAGGGGCCGAGCTTGCAGATCGTGCCCAATGCTGGCTGCATCGGTCACGCCGCGTTCGGCAGGCTGACTGCTGCCCAGTCCGCGGCACCGCGGGTGGCGATGTTGCGGGCTGCGTTGACGTCGGCGTGCTCAGCGAAGCCGCACGACGTGCATCGGAAGGTGGATTGGTTGGGCCGGTTGGCTTTGGCGATGTGCCCGCAGGCCGAGCAGCCCTGCGAGGTGTACGCCGGATCGACGTGGACGAGCGCCACTCCGGCCCGTTCCGCCTTGTAGGCGATGTGCCGGCCGAGTTGGTGGAACGCCCACGAGTGCAGCGTGACCCGCTGGGGCCGTCGGAGCCGTACCCGGTCGCGGATGCCCGTGAGGTTTTCCAGGGCAACACCGCGGCCGGTGCGTTCGGCCTCGGTCACGATCTGCTTGGCGATGCGATGGTTCGTGTCAGCCGCGAACCGGGCCTCCTTACGCCGTCGGGCTTTCAACAGCCGCTTGGCCGACTTGGTGCCGATACGCTGAAGCTTGGCCCGCAGCCGCTGATTGCGATGCCTGACCCGGTTCAAACGTTTGCCGCTTCGGCGGGTGCCGTCGTTGGTGGTGGCGATGTTCGCGATGCCCAGGTCGACGCCGAGGAACCCGTCGGGCTCTTTCACCTCGACGTCGGGGATGTCGCAGGTGGCGTACAGGAACCACTTGCCGTCACGGCACACCAGGTCAGACTCGCCTTTGCGGTGGGCGGACAGCACCGCGTACTGCTGCGCGGAGCAGCCGAACCGAACTCGGTTCAACCGACCGCCGACGGCCCAGATCGACACCGTACGGTCGGCGATCTGCCAGGACAGGCACCGGTCGTCGAACGGCTGCGCCGCATCCGCCCGGAACCTGATCGGCTTCGACTCCGCCTTGCGGCGGCGCTTCGACCCGGGCTTGCCCAGGTTCCCAGCGAGGATGTTGGCTTTCAGGGTGGCGTACGCGCCGGCAACCTTGCGGGCGACATGGATCGCCGGCTGCGCCGACAAACCCATCGCCTTCAACCGGCCGTAGGTGATCCGCTGTAACGCCTGTTTCCCATAGACCCGCCGCCCGAACGCCTCGGACGATGCCAGATTCGCGGCCTCGTTGCACAGGCCAAGCGTGTCCCGCAACGCCGCCTCCTGGCCGGCATCGGGGAACAAGCGTACCTGCACGACGATCTTCACCGTCCACAGTCTACCATCTGGTCTATGTCACCTAGATGGGCCCCGGACCCGGATGTTCGCCGTGGCCGCAGCGTCGTATACAACCTGCACGTGCACCTTGTCTTCGTCACCAAGTATCGGCGGGACGTACTCAACGACGCCATGCTCACCCGGTGCAGACAGATCATGACCGACGTGTGCGACAAACTCGGCGCCCAGCTGCGGGAGTTCAACGGCGAAGACGACCACGTCCACCTGCTCGTCCACTACCCACCGAAACTGCCGATCACCACCCTGGTCAACCGACTCAAGGGCGTCTCCGCGCACTACCTACGGCAGGAATTCACCGACCAGATCAACCCGCACATCATGCACGGCCACCTGTGGTCACCGTCATACTTCGCCGGATCATGCGGTGGAGCGTCCACCGCCGTCATCCGCGAGTACATCGAAAACCAGAAACGCCCGGCTCGTGACGCGATTCCTCCCGGCCCTGAAGCTGAAGGACCGGGACTCCTCGCTTAGCCATGTTGAAGCAGTACCAGGGGCGGCCCCGCCGGCAGGCCCGGCACTGCCCGCGGACGGCCCGCCAGTTGAGCACCACGAAGTCGCCGGGGGCCACGTCGGCGACTCCCTCCCCCACCTGCTCGACGACGCCGGCGGCCTCGTGGCCGAGCAGGAACGGGTAGTCGTCGGTGATGCCGCCCTCGCGGTAGTGCAGGTCGGTGTGGCACACCCCGCAGGATTGGACGCGGACCACCGCCTCGCCCGGCCCCGGGTCGGGCACCACGATGGTGGTGACTTCCACCGGCGCGCCCTTGCGCCACGACACGACTCCCCGGACTCGTTGGCTCACGATCCCCTCCTGCCATCGACGATCACGTACCTGGAGCGAACCTACGATCATCACCGCCGGCTCCCCGCTGCGGTGCGGGTTATCCCGCGCGTCGCCGGGTACACGGGGGCCCGGGTTCTCCGGCACCGACGGGAGTGATCATGAAGCTGACGCATGCGCCGCTGCGGGTCGCCATCGGCGCGTTCATCCTGAATTCCGGGCTCAGCAAGCGGAGCCTGGAGGGCGAGTCGGCGGCGGGCGTGCACGGCATGGCGGTCGGGGCGATCCCGCAGCTGCGGCAGATCGAGCCGGACCGGTTCGCGAAGCTGCTGTCCCGGGGCGAGATGGCCCTCGGCGCCGCGCTGCTCGCCCCGTTCGTGCCGTCGCTGCTGGCCGGTGCGGGGCTGACCGCATTCGGCGCCGGCCTGGTACAGCTCTACCTGAAGACGCCGGGCATGCGGGAGCAGAACAGCCTGCGACCGACCCAGGCGGGTATCGGCCTGGCCAAGGACGTCTGGCTGGTCGGCGCCGGGCTGACCCTGATGTTGGGCTCGCTGGCGCGCCGCCGCTAGCGCCTGCGGCGCGCCCGCCCGGGCCGGGCCGCCGGGTGGTCAGGCGCCGGCCGGCGCGGGCACCGAGACGCCGGCGCGCTCGGCGGCGTGCCGGCGGCGGGCGGCGTTGCGGTAGCGCAGCACCTGCACCGCGCCGAAGCCCCACAGCAGGTACTGCACGGCGAACGCCCAGCGGAAGGCGTCCAATGGTGGGGTGCCGCGGCCGGCTGGGGTGGCCAGGTCGAGCACCACGCCGACGGCCAGGATCAGCAGGATCGAGGCGACGAAGCCACCGACGTTGACGATGCCGGTGGCGCTGCCGATCTGGTGCACCGGGTTGAAGGTGCGCGCGTAGTCGAAGCCGATCATCGAGCCGGGACCGTTGACCGCCAGGACGACGACGAGGGCGACCAGCAGCCAGTGCGGCGCGCGTCCCGGCCAGGCCAGCACCACCGCCCAGACGGTGGCGGTGCCTGCGGTGATCGCGAAGACCACCACCGAGCGGTGGAACGGGTGCCGGGCGCACAGGTGCGCGATCACCGGCCCGCAGACCAGGGCCACCACGGTCATCAGGGTGAGCAGGGACGCCGCCGCGGTGGGCGAGAAGCCCTGCCCCTGCACCAGGAACGGGTAGCCCCAGACCAGCACGAAGACCGCGCCGGAGAACTGGGTGACGAAGTGGCTCCACAGGCCGAGGCGGGTGCCCGGCTGGGCCCAGGCGTTGGCGAGCTGCCGGCGTACGGTGGCCAGGTCGGGGGCGACGGCGGCGGGTTGGTCGGCGTGCGGGGTGTCCCGGACCACGACGAGGACTAGCAGCAGCACGGTCGCGCCGAACGCCGCCGCGGTGAGGAACGCGGGCGTCCAGCCGGTGTGGTGCAGCAGCGCCACCAGGGGTACGGCGCTGAGTATCGCGCCGAGCTGCCCGGCGGTGCCGGTGAGCTGCACCAGCAGTGGGTTGCGCCGCCCGGGGAACCAGAACGCCACGATCCGCAGCACGCTGATGAAGGTCATCGCGTCGCCGAGGCCGACCAGCACGCGGGCGGCGACGGCGAGCCGGACGTCGGTGGCGACGGCGAAGCACAGCTGGCCGGCGATCATGAGCGTGCCGCCGGCCAGCAGCAGCCGACGGGAACCGAACCGGTCGAGCAGCACCCCGACCGGGATCTGCATGGCCGCGTACACGGCGAGCTGGGCGACGGAGAAGGTCGCCAGGGCGGCGGCGTTGATGTGGAAGCGCTCCGCCGCGTCCACCCCGGTGACGCCGAGTGAGCTGCGGTGGAAGATGGCGGCCACGTACGCGATGAGGGCGACCGCGTAGACGAGGGCGGCGGGGCGACGCGGGGCGTGCGTACGGGCGGCGGTGCTCACCGCAGCGTCCGCAGCACGGTCGCGGCGTTGTCGACGTGCGCGCGGACTGCGTCGAGCCAGGCCTGCATGTCGTCGCCGTCGAGCGCGGCGAGCTGGCCGGCGTGCTCGGCGAGCACCACCTCGGCCCAGCTGGGCGAGAGGCGGAAGCTGGCCTCGCCCATCCGCAGCTGCCGGTCGCGCAGCCGGTGGTACAGCTCGGCGAGGATCTCGTTGCCGGCCGTCTCGACGACGGTGGCGTGGAAGGCCCGGTCGGCGGCCATCAGGGCGGTGACGTCGCCGGCGGCGTGCGCCCGGCGCATCTCGTCGAGCCAGCGGGCCAGGTCGGCCCTGATCTCGGCGCGGCGGGGCCAGATCCGCTCGGCGGCGTGCGTCTCGACCAGGCGCCGGGCCTCGATGACGTCGGTGATCTCCCGGGCGGACACCGGTCGGATCAGCGCGCCGCGCTTCGGGTAGAGGGCGACCAGGCCCTCGGCCTCCAGGCGCAGCAGGGCCTCCCGGACGGGGGTGCGGGAGAGTCCGGTCGCCTCGGCGATCTCGCCCTCGCTGATCAGCTGGCCGCCCGGGTAGACCTGCTCCAGGATGGCCCGCTTGAGGTGCTGGTACGCCCGCTCCGCGGCCGACGGCCCGGCGGTACGCGCCGAGGCAGTGGGATGCGTCATGTATCTATGATGGGCGGCAGGCATCGGCAGGGGCCGCGCCGCCCTCGCGAAGGTGACCCACCCCACCCGGTCGACGGACCCGGTCAGTCGGGGCGCAGGGCGATCAGGCCGTCGTCGCCGAGGTCGAACCGGGTCCGGTACGGGGAGCCGAGCCCGTCGAGCAGCTCCGCCAGCCAGCGGGCCTCCTCCGGGGCGGCCCGGTGCAGCCGCATCCGCCGCATCCGCACCGGCACCAGCCGCAGCCGGCGCAGCTCGCCGGTCGCCGCGTCGAGCGTGGGCAGGTGCAGCAGCCGCAGCTCGGGTCGGTACGACTCCTGCCCGCCGATCCCCTCGTAGTCGTCGATCAGGTCGCCGCAGCCGTACAGGACGAGCCGCCCCCGGTACCGCTCGATCGGGCGGGGATGGTGCGACGAGTGGCCGTGGACCACGTGCACCCCGGCGTCGACCAGGGCGTGCGCGAAGCGCACCTGCTCGTCCGGCACCTCGTACCCCCAGTTCGAACCCCAGTGCACCGAGACCAGCACCAGGTCACCCGGCCGGGCCTCCCGGGCGACCCGCTCGGCGAGCGCCTCGGCCGACGCGACCGAGACCTCCCGGAGGTACGCCACCCCGGGCCGCCCGTCCGCCGCCGCCCACTGCGGGTACACCCCGCTGGACGGGGCACCCACCGACCAGACCAGCAGCCGGTGGCCCCCGGTGAGCCGCACCACGGCGGGCCGCCACGCCTCGTCGACGTCCCGGCCGGCACCGGCCGTCCGGATGCCCGCCGCCTGCAGGGCGTCGAGGCTGTCGGCGAGCCCGGTGGGACCGAAGTCGAGGACGTGGTTGTTGGCCAGCGCGCAGACGTCGAGGCGGGCGGCGGTGAGGCAGGCCAGGTTCGCCGGGTGCATCCGGTAGTGGATGTCCTTGCCGGGGGCGTACTCGCCTCGACCGGTCACCGACGTCTCCAGGTTGACGATCCGGGCGTCCGGCCGCAGCGCGGTCAGCAGCTCCAGCGCCTCCCCCCACGGCCAGTCAGGGGGAGCCGGAGACGGCACCGGGCCGGAGACGGACTCAGCCAGTTCGACGTAGCGACGGGCGTCGGTGACGGCCGGCTCGCGCAGCGCCGGCGGCCCCGGGTGGGGCAGGATCTGGTCCACGCCCCGGCCGGTCATCACGTCGCCGGCGAGGAAGAGGGTCACCTCGGGCATACGTCCGTTCTTCCCCGCCCGGGCGCTCCCGCACCTGCCAGACCGACCCGTTCTATCCTGCACCCATGCTGATCATGGACGGCGACGTGGCGATCGCCGCGGCGCAGGCGGGGGCCGCCGTCGTGCGGTCCCGGTACGGGGCACCGCTGGCGCGGGTGGAGAAGTCCGGGGGTGACTTCGCCACCGCCGCCGACCTCGAGGCGGAGCAGGCGATCCTCGACGTGCTGCGGGCCGCCCGGCCCGATGACGCGCTCGTCGGGGAGGAGAGCGGCCGCACCGGGGCCGACCGTGCCGAACGCACCTGGCTGGTCGATCCGCTGTGCGGCACCCTGAACTACGCGGCACGGATGCCGCTGGTCGCGGTGAATGTGGCGTTGCGGACCGGCGCCGGCGTCACGGCGGCGGCCTCGGCCGATCCGTTCGCCGGGGAGGTGTTCTGGGCCGACGGCGGCCCCGCCCGGGTACGCCG
Organism: Micromonospora sp. SL1-18; assembly: GCF_047921505.1. NCBI lineage: Bacteria > Bacillati > Actinomycetota > Actinomycetes > Micromonosporales > Micromonosporaceae > Micromonospora > Micromonospora sp. SL1-18. The sequence goes on from NZ_JBLROA010000092.1 coordinate 12,255, forward strand.
AAGCGGGGTGGACGAGCCGCTCATCCCGTCGGCCGAGTCGCTGCTGGTGGACGTCAACCTCGATCCGCCGTTTCCGAACGGTCCCGCGTTCCAGGCCGCGCGGCTGCTCGCGTACCCGGAGTTCGGGGCGCGGTTCCGGCCCCGGGTGGTCTCCACGACGCTGGCGGTGGCCTGGGTGGCCGCCGGCCGGCGGGCGGCGTACGTGACCGACGGCGACCTACGCGACAGCGTGCACTTCGCCGCCGGGATCGCCCTGTGCCGGGCCGCCGGCTGCGTGGTCACCGGCCTGCGAGGGCAGCCGCTGCACACCGGCCCGGGCGGCCTGCTCGTGGCGGCGGACCACGACACGCACCAGGCCCTGTTGGCCCTCGTCGAGGAACAGTTCGCCGGTTGACGCCGCTGCCGCTACCGGGCGGGGCGCGACCAGAACTCCGTGACCAGGGCGTGAAACGCCGCGGCCCGCTCGATCTGCGGCATGTGCCCGGTGTCCCGGAACAGGTGGCAACGGGCCTTCGGCAGCCGGGCGCGGGCGACCGCCAAGTGGTGCGCCGGGAGGATCAGGTCCCGGTCGCCCCAGACGACCAGCATGGGCAGGTCCAGCGCGGCCACCATGGTGAGCAACTCCTCCCGCCACCGCGGCCGTACGCCCCGCCAGGTGCCGAGGCTGCGGATCAGTTCCAGCATCACCTGCGCAGCGTGCGGCTGCCGGGCGACCGCGAGGGCGGTGGCGATGCGTTCCTCGGTGACGTACGCCGGGTCGTGGAAGATGGCCCGCTCGGTGCGGCGGGCGACCGCCGGATGCGGGCGCAGCAGCAGCCGGCCCAGCGGGCGCAGCGCGAGCAGCCGCAGCGCGACGGTGACCTCCCGGCCGAAGCCGGCGCTGTTGACCAGCACCAGGCTCGCCGCCCGGGCCGGCTGGTCGGCGGTGAGCCGCATGGCCACCGCCCCGCCGAGGGAGTTGCCGACCAGGCGCACCGGGTCGGCGACCCCGGCGGCGTCCAGGAACCCGGCGACCGCCGAGGCGAGGGCGGGCAGGGTGTGCGGCGTGTCCAGCGGGGCGCTGCCGCCGTGGCCGGGCAGGTCGAGGCTGATCACCCGGTGATCGCGGGCCAGCAGCTCGTGCTGGGCGGCGAAGTCCTCAAGGGTGCGCCCGATGCCGTGCAGCAGCACCACGGGCGGGCCGGCACCGGCGATCCGGCAGCGCATCCGGCGGCCGGCCACGGTCACGGTGCCGGCGGGCGGCAGGGCGACGGTCACGACGCCCGCTCCGACCCGGACGCGACGGGCTCCGGCGCGGGCACCCGGGCGGCGCGCGACTTCATCACCAGCGCCAGGACCTTCCCGTACGAGGCGGGGGCGAGCCGGGCGAGCAGGTCGGGCAGCTTCGCCGACCAGCCGATCAACACCCGGCCCCGGCGGCGCTCGACGCCGCGCAGAATCACCTCGGCGGCCTTGGCCGGGTCGATGGAGAGCAACTTCTCGAACTGCCTGCGGCCGGCCTCGTACTCCTCGCGCGGCAGGCCGCTGCCCACCCGGGCGCTGGCCGCGATCCGGGTCCGGATACCGCCAGGATGCACCGAGGTGACCCCGACGCCGTCCTCGACCAGTTCGTGCCGCAACGCCTCCGTGAAGCCGCGGACGGCAAACTTGCTGGCCGAGTACGCGACCTGCCCGGCGGGCGCGATCAGCCCGAACAGGCTGGAGATGTTGACCAGGTGAGCGCCCGGCTCGGCCTTGAGCGCGGGCAGCAGGGCGTGGGTCAACCGGACCACGGCCCGGAAGTTGATCTCGATGACCCAGAGGAACTCGGCCACGGTGACCTGGTCGAACCGGCCACCCAACGCCACCCCGGCGTTGTTGACCAGCAGCCGGATCCGGGGATACCGCCGGCACAGTTCGGTGGCCACCCGATCGGTGGCGTCGGGGTCGGCGAGGTCGACCAGGTAGGTGTCGACCCGCCGGTCGGGGTGGGCGGCGCGGATCGCGGCGACCACCGCGTCGAGCCGCTCCGCGTCCCGGTCGAGCAGGACCAGGTCGGCGCCGCGCCGGGCCAGCCCGTGCGCGAGGGCCTCGCCGATGCCGCTGGCCGCGCCGGTCACCACCGCAGTGCCGCCGGGGAAGACGAAGTCACGCATGCGAAGCGCTCCTCTCGGTCAGGCGACGGGTGCGGTGGGCTGCGCGGCGCCGTCAGATCGCCCGGTTGCGGCGGGGCCTCGCCGACCGCCGGGCGCCCCGGCCGACCAGCTCGTCGACGTCGAGGTGGGAGGTGTCGCCCGGGAGAAACGCACGCCGGAGTCGGTGAGCCGGCCATGCCGCATCAGTAGCACGTCCCGGGGATAGTTCTGGTGCAGCCGCCAGGGCGCCCGCGGGCCCTGCTTCGGCAGCCGGTCGACGGCGCGCAGCACGTACCCGGACTTCAGGTCGATGATCGGTGCCAGCTCGCCGGACTCGGGGGCGAGCGGGGTGACGATCTGCTCGCCGGTGGCGTCGAGGTGGCGCAGCAGCCGGCAGACGTACGTGGCGACCATGTCGGCCTTCAAAGTCCAGGACGCGTTGGTGTAGCCGATGGTCAGGGCGAAGTTCGGCACGCCGGAGAGCATCATCGCCTTGTAGGCGACCGTCCGGGCCAGGTCCACCTCGGCACCGTCCACGACCACGGTCATGCCGCCGAGGGCGAGCAGGTTGAGACCGGTGGCGGTGACCACGATGTCGGCGGGCAGTTCCGCGCCGGAGCCGAGCCGGATGCCCTGCTCGGTGAACGTGTCGACGGTGTCGGTGACCACCGAGGCGCGCCCGTCGCCGACCGCGGCGAACAGGTCACCGTCGGGGACCACGCACAGCCGCTGGTCCCAGGGGTTGTAGCGGGGCGAGAAGTGCCGGTCGATGTCGTACCCGACCGGCAGCCGGCCCTGGGCGGCCCGGCGCAGGAACCTCTTCACCAGGCCCGGGGCACGTCGGCTGAGCTGGAAATTGGCCAGCCCCAGCAGCACGTTCTTCCAGCGCACCACGGAATACGCGGCCTTCACGGGCAGCCACCGCCGCAGCGCGTCGGCCAGCGGGTCGCGCGAGGGCAGTGCGATGACGTACGTGGGTGAGCGCTGGAGCATGGTGACGTGGCCGGCCCGTTCGGCCATCGCCGGCACCAGGGTGACCGCGGTCGCACCGCTGCCGATCACCACCACCCGCCTGCCGGTCCAGTCGAGATCCTCCGGCCAGTGCTGCGGGTGCACGAGCCGGCCGGCGTACCGGTCGACGCCGCGGAACTCGGGCGTGTAACCGGAGTCGTAGCGGTAGTAGCCGGCGCAGGCGAACAGGAACGCGCAGGTGAGCACGACATCCTCACCGGTGTCGCCGCGGTGCGCGTGGACGGTCCAGCAGGCGGTGTCGCTGTCCCACTCGGCACGTACCACCCGGTGGTGGAAGCGGATGTGCTCCCGCACTCCGTACTCCCGGGCGGTCTCGCGGACATACTCCCGGATGGCGTCGCCGTCGGCGATCGCCTTCGGGTCGGTCCACGGCTTGAACGAGTAGCCGAGGGTGAACATGTCGGAGTCGGAGCGGACGCCCGGATAGCGGAACAGGTCCCAGGTGCCGCCGATGGTGTCGCGGGCCTCAAGCACCGCGTACGTCTTGCCGGGACAGTCGCGTTGCAGGTGGACGGCGGCGCCGACGCCGGAGAGCCCGGCACCGACGATGAGGACGTCGACGTGGTCGGAGGCCATGGCATCTTCCGTTCGGGCGGCGGTGGACCGGACAGTACCGCGCTGACGCACGGCCGGCGACCTGGCCAGGGGCGCGGGCCGTGCGTCGGCCCACCACCCGCGGCACCGCGCCCCGCCGCCACGTCCCAGGTGCCGACGAAGAAGTCGAAGTCGCCCATCAGCGGCCCACCGGCCCTTCGGCGCGGGTGTCGGCCAGGTAGCCGGCCAGATCCGGCCGGTCCGGGGCGAGCATGTGGCGGATCCAGACGGCCCGCTCGTGCTCCAGCACGCCCAGCTCCCAGACGCAGCCCACGCCGGGGCGGTCCAGCGGGACGAATTGCGCCGGGTCGTCGTCCGGGCAGCCCAGCGCCGGCTGCCCGGCGATCGCGATCCGGCACTCCACCACGTTGTCGAAGAACCAGCTGTACGCCAGCAGGTACGCGCCGCTGTCCGCGCCCCGGTGCAGCACCACCCAGCTCGCCGGCGGGGTGTTGCCGTCGGGCTCGGGCAGCAGCTTCGGCAGTTGACATCCTCCCCCGCCTAATGGCGGGAGATTCCCGTTTCCAGCGCCGTACGTGGTCGGCGCTGGGTGGGTGGTCGACAGGACTCC
>NZ_JBLROA010000093.1:0-16292 GCF_047921505.1 Micromonospora sp. SL1-18
AGCCCGCTGCCGCTGCCACCCCACCCTGCCACCCGGCACCGCCCGCACGATGCGGGTCAACCACGAATACCAGCGCCAAGGTGCCCTGGCCTACCTGGCCGCCTACGACGTCCACCAGGCCCGCGTCGTCGGCCACTACTCGCCCAAGACCGGCATCGTCCCGTTCATGACCCTGGTCGAACAGGTCATGACCCAAGAACCGTATGCCTCCGCGAAACGGGTGTTCTGGGTGGTCGACAACGGCTCCTCCCACCGCGGCCAGACCGCGGTCGACCGCCTCACCAAGCGGTTCCCGAACGCGGTCATGGTCCACACACCGGTCCACGCCTCGTGGGTCAACCAGATCGAAATCTACTTCTCGATCGTCGGGCGCAAAGCCCTCACACCCAACGACTTCACCAGCCTTGACCAGGTCGAAGACCGACTCACCGCCTTCGAGCAGCGCTACAACGCGACCGCCCGGCCGTTCAGATGGAAGTTCACCCCGGCCGACCTCGAGGACCTCATAGCCCGGATCGAGCGACACGAACAGAAAGAGCAGAACCCCCAACAGCCCTCCGGCTGCGACCACCAGCCTGCCGCACCGGCCCCCGCCACATAACCCCCGAAGGACTTACGGAGCGGACCACTTAGCCTGCCGGCACGGTCCTGGCCGCCTCAGCCTGCCGGCGCGGTCCTGGCCGCCTCAGCCTGCCGGCGCGGTCCCGGCCGCCTCAGCCTGCCGGCACGACCTCTGGTACGCGTGCCTGCCTGGTCGGGTCGTCCGCCGAGTCCCGGGGCGGCGGGGCCGGTGCGGCCTCGCCGCCCTGGGGCGGTTCCGCGGTCAGCAGCTCGGCTGGCACCGGCTCGACCTCGACCCGGCAGTCGTGGAACGTCGGCGCGCCACCCAGGTCGGTGTCCCGCACCGCGGTCACCGCGTTGACCGTGGCCCGTCCCGGGCTCAGTCGCGCCCAGTACGCCTTGTAGGTGAACGCCAGCCCCGGGCGGGTCGCGTCGTCCACGGCGACGGCCGCGAGGAATGCGCCTCGGTCGTTGCGGACCCGCACGGCGTCGCCGTCGGCGAGACCGCGGGCCGCCGCGTCGTCGGGGTGCAGGTGCACCCGGGGCGGCCCGGTACGCCGAAGGTGCCAGGGCAGCGAGGCGAAGGTGGAGTTCATCAGGAACCGCCCGGCGGGGGCGACGAGCACCAGCGGAAACCGGCGGGCCAGCTCCGTGTCGGCGGCCTCCGCCGGCGGGGTGTAGCCGGGCACCGGATCCACCCCGTGCCGGGCCAGCGTCGGGTCGTGCAGCCGGGCGCGGCCGTCCGGGGTGGGGAAGCCGCCGTGGGCGTACGGGGCCGTCCCGACCGCCACCCCGGTGGCCCGGGCGTACGTCCGCTCGCACAGCTCCTCGAAGCTGACCGGCGTGCCGTGCAGCAGTTGCCGGGCCAGGTCCTCGTCGCTGTCCCGCAGCCGGGGGTGGTCGATGCCCAGCGCGGCGGCGATCCGGCGGAAGATCTCGGTGTTCGGCAGCGCCTCGCCGGGCGCCCGGGTCACCGGCAGGTTCAGCGTCGTGTAGTGGTGGCCGTAGGAGGTGTGCAGGTCCAGGTGCTCCGGCTGCATGGTGGCCGGCAGCACCACATCGGCGAAGTCGCAGGTGTCGGTCCAGCGTTGCTCCAGCACGACGGTGAACAGGTCGTCGCGGCGCAGGCCGGCGAGCAGCCGGGTCTGGTCGGGTGCGGTGGCGGCCGGGTTGGCGTTGAACACCACCAGGGACGTCACCGGTGGGTCGGTCTCCCCGGTGAGCACGGCGGCGAGTCGGCTCATGTTCACCAGCCGGGCGGGCGGGGCCGGCATGTCCGCCGGCCGGACCACCGGCCGCAGGTCGACCCGGTGGTGCCCGCTGGTCGAGACGAGGGCGCCCCCGCCCGGATATTGGAAGTCCCCGGTGACCAGCGGCAGCGCGCAGATCGCCCGGATCGCCTGGCCGGCGCCGTGGTGCCGTTGCAGGCCCAGCCCGACCCGGACCGCGGTGGGCCGGGTGGTGGCGATCCGCTCGCCGAGGCGGCGCACGACCTCGACCGGCAGGCCGCACTCGGCGGCGGCCCGCTCCACCGGCCACTCGCCGAGCCGGGCCGCCAGCTCCGGCCAGCCGACGGTGTGCGCCGCCAGCCACTGCTCGTCGGCCGCGCCGGCGTCCAGGACGTGCCGCATCAGCCCGAGTGCCAGCGCGGCGTCGGTGCCCGGCAGCGGGGCGACGTGCTCGTCGCTGCGCGCCGCGGTGTCCGTGCGCAGCGGGTCGATGGTGACCAGGTACGCGCCGCGCTCCCGGGCCTGCTGCACGAACGGCCACAGGTGCAGGTTGGTGGCGAGCGGGTTGGCTCCCCAGAGCACGATCAGCTTCGCGTCTACGATCGACTCGGGCTCGAAGCCGACCGAGCCGCCGTAGATTGAGCGTTGCGCGGCCCGCGCGGCGCCGGTGCAGATGGTGGTGTCCAGCCGCGACGCGCCCAGGTGCGCGAAGAGCCGGGGGCCCATGCTCCAGCCCTGCACGAGTCCCATGGTGCCGGCGAAGTAGTAGGGCAGGACCGCCTCCGGGCCGTTCCGGTCGATGCTCGCGCGCAGCCCGGCGGCCACCCGGTCGACCGCCTCGGCCCAGCTCGCCGGCCGGTAGGCGACCTGGCCGACGCCTTTCGGGCCGGTCCGCACATAGGGCGTGGTCAGCCGGCCGGGGCCGTTGACCGCGTCGAGGTAACGGTTGACCTTGCCGCAGAGCGCTCCCCGGGTGAACGGGTGGTCGCGGTCGCCCCGCAGCGCGACGGCCCGGCCGTCCTCGACGGTGAGCTGCCAGACGCAGGTGTCGGGGCAGTCCAGCGGGCAGGCGCCGGGGTGGGTGGTGTGGCCCATGGCCCGGATGCTACCGACCCGCCCATCCGTTGTGGGGCGGCGGCGACGGCGGGGCTCGGGCAGGATGGAGCGCACGCGCGGACCTCGAGAGGAAGCGATGACCATCACCGCCGACGACCGCCTCCGCTCGCGGGCGCCTGTGCGCGTGGCGCGCGTCGGGCGTCCCGACGGACGTCCGGTTACGGAGCCGGTGGTGGCCGCGGCCGGTGACCGCCGTTTGCCGCCGCCGGCCGCGGGTAACCGATGACGGCTTCGGCTCGCGCACTCAGGCGCGGGTTGGAGCCGTCGGAGACCCGGCGGCGGGCGGCGACGACAGGAGGCGGCGTGCGGTTTCCCCGATTCGTCGAGGCGGTTTCCCGCCGCGCCGAGCTGCCCACCGGGCAGGCCGCGACGATCTGCCGCGCGGTGCTGCAGACCCTGGCCGAGCGGGTGACGGCGAGCGAGGTGGACGACCTGGCCGCGCAGTTGCCGGGCGAGATCGGTAGCTACCTGGCCGCCCCGACCGACGGACGCGCGACCGGCGGGACGGTCACCTTTCTGCACGGGGTGGCCGAGCGGGCCGGCGTGGACCTGGCGGTCGCCGAGGTGGGCACCCGGGCGGTGCTGGCCACCCTGCGCGAGGCGGTGACGGTCGGCGAGTTCCAGGACCTGGTGGCGCAGCTGCCGAAGGGGTTCGACGCGATGGTCGATCCGATTCCACGGTACGATGACCGATGATTGCTCCCCGACAAGCGGGTTGAGCTGCCGCTTACCACTGCGTGGGCGGCTCCGCTAGTTCGTCCTGCGGCAGCTCCGCCGGCTCGGCAACCCACGCCGAGTAGACCGGCAGGCCGTGCCACGGGCCGCCCGCGCTGTCGGTGGCCACCGCCACCACCGCGTACGGGTGCCCGAACCGCAGCTCCGCGACGCGGGCGATGCCCTCGGGCGGCAGCCCGGTCGCCACGGCGAACGCGGTCACCGCGGCGGCCTCGAAGCCGTACCGCCCGTAGCGGGCCACCGCGGACTGGACCGCGTCGAACGGCGGCTTCGCCAGCCCGAGCAGCGCGCCGAGCGCCCGCGCGGCGGCGTCGAAGCCGAACCCGGCCGGCGTCAGGTCGTGCTGGCTCTCCGCCGACCAGCACGGCAGCACCGCGCTGACCCGCTCCTCCCGGCGGAACGTGCGGACCGTCTCCTCCCGCAACGTCCACAGTGGCGTATCGCCCAGCGGCAGGTCGTACAGCGAGCGCCGGCCCGGTTCCGTCCCGTCGGGGGCGCCGGCGGCGATCTCCTGGGCGGCGGCGAGCACGTCCGCCGCCGGCACGTCCGGCGCGGCGGCCACCGACACCACCAGCAGGCCGGCCTCCCCGGCGGGGGTGGCCACCGGCCGGGCCGGCGCGGCGTGCACGGCGACGTCACCGGCCCGCCCGGTGGACGAGATCCAGCAGCGGTGCCCGTGCCCAGGGGTACGCAGCACCCGGTCCAGCCGTCCCACCCACGCGCTGCCCGGCCCGAGCTGCTCGGCGGGCGCCACCTGGAACGGCTCGGCCCAGGACACCTTCGTGGCCAGCGCGCCGGCCAGGATCAGCAGGATGTCCGGCGTGACGGTGATCGGGAACCGGTCGATCAGGCCGTAGGTGTGTTCCCGCGCCCACGCGTCCAGCCTCGCCTGGTCGGGCAGCGGGCCGGTCTGCGTCCGCTCCGGCAGGGTCGCGCGCCAACCGGCCAGCTCCGCGAAGGGCGTCCGCTCCCACAGGGCGGTGGCCGCGGCGACCAGCGGGTGCGGCGCGGCCAGCAGCGCATGGGCCGCTGCGGCGGCGCGGTCCGCGCCGGTGCCGAGCGCATCCTCCACCCGCCCGCGGACGTCGCCGGTAGCGGCGGGACCGGTGAGCGCGAGGAGCAGCCAGGCGCCGAGCGGGGAGGCGACGTGGTGCGCGTCCCCGGCGGCGCGGTGGAGGCGTTCGGCGTAGTGGGCGAGAGGTCCGTGGAGAGCATTCACCACTCCACTGTGCCCGTTGTGGGCGGGAACGTCACGCCGGTTGCCGGCGCTTCCGTCACGACCACAGCTCGAACGGCTCGTCGATCTCCTCGCCGGCCAGGAACGCGGGCAGCAGCTCGGGCAGCCGCCCGGGGTAGCAGCGCGGCCGGGTGGTGACGATCTCGGTGACCGGCCACCACCGGAAGGCGAAGTAGTCCTCCACCTCGTAGTCGAGCCGTTCGGCCTCGTCCACGTCGGGTCCCCGCCCGGGCAGCCGTACCGGCACGACCACCTCGTCCTGCAGGTGGCGCAGCTGGCGGTGGATGAAGCTGGCCCGCCGCCGCCAGGTCGGCGCGCCCACGTCGGCTGGGCCGACCACGATGCCGGTCTCCTCGCGCAGCTCCCGCACCGCCGCGTCGAGGTACGTCTCCCCGGGGTCGAGCCCGCCGCCGGGCAGCTCCCACCAGGTGCCGAGCCGGGGGTGGTCCGGGTCGCGGGTGTGGAACAGCAGCACCCGCCCGATGGCGTCGAGCACCACTACCCGGACCGCGCGACGTTCGATCAGCGGCAGGTCGCGGGGCAGCTCCGAGATCATCTTCTCCTCCCGATGGGTCGGTGGTGTCCGGTTCACTCTGCGATGATGGCGGTCATGTCGCAGCTCTTCGGTGAGGTGGCCGGCGATTATCACGAGGCCCGCCCAGACTATTCGCCGGAGATCGTCGAGGCGATCCGCGCGTACCACGGCGGGACGCCCGGAGCCCTGGTCGAGGTCGGCGCCGGGACGGGGCTGGCCACCCAGATGCTGCTCACCCTGGGCGCCCCGATGACCTGCGTCGAGCCGGACCGCCGGATGGCGCGGGTGCTGGCGGCCCGTTTCCCCGAGGTCGAGGTGGTGACCGTCCCGTTCGAGGAGTGGACCCCGCCGCCGGGCGGCGTGCCGGCGCTGGCCTGCGCGCTGGCCTGGCACTGGCTGGACCCGGCCACCCGCAACCGCCGGTCGTACGATGCGCTCACCCCCGGCGGCACCCTGGCCGTCTTCGCGCACCGCTACGCGTACGTCGACCCGGCCCATGCGGCGGCGCTGGAGGCGGCGTTCGAGTCGGCAGACCCGCAGCAGTTCCGCGACCGCTCCGACGACTGGTTCCACGCCGACATCGCCGACAGTGGCCTGTTCGCCGACGTCCGGTCGGTGCCGTTCCGGCGCGCCGTACCGCTGGACACGGCGGCGTACCAGCGCTTGGTCAGCACGTTCTCGCCCCAGCTACGGCGGCCCCCGGAGCTGCGGGAACGGGTGCTCGCCGCGGTCGGCGCGGCGGTCGACGGGTTCGGCGGCACAGTCGTGCTCGACCTGCGCACCACCCTGGTCCTGGCTCGCCGTCCGGCCTGACCCGGGGCGGCGCTCGTCAGTCCGAGCCGGCGTCGACCACCCGGGCCACCTCGACCGGGATTCGCCCCGCATCCGGGTGTCCGCGCCGGGGTGCGCGGGCGATAGGCTGCCGGCCGTGGTTGGTCTGTTGAGGAGTATGGCGTCCCGGCTCGGCCGGATCACCGGGGGCGCGGCGGCTCCCAACCCTGTCGATGGGCGCATCCCTGCCCAGGTCGCCCGGCGCCGCCACGTCGCCGCGCTGCAGCGGCGCGAGCTGTCGTACGCCCCGGAGCTGGACGGGCAGGCCGACCCGGGGGAGATCGTCTGGACCTGGGTCTCGTACGAGGACGACCCCCGCCAGGGCAAGGACCGCCCGGTGCTGGTGGTCGGCCGGCAGAGCCGCACGCTGTTCGGGCTGATGCTCTCGAGCCAGAGCGAGCGGGACGGTCAGCGGCACTGGCTGGCCCTGGGCCCGGGGGAGTGGGACCGGGACAGGCGCCCGAGCTGGGTACGCCTCGACCGGGTGCTCACCATGCGCGAGGACAGCATCCGGCGCGAGGGTGCGGTGCTGGACCGGCCGCGGTTCGACCGGGTGGGCCAGGCGCTGCGCGCCGGCTACGGCTGGCGCTGATCGGCGGCGTATGGACGACCGGCTTGCCGCCCGGGTCGCCGAGGAGTTCGGGCTGGCCCTGGTCACCGCCGTGCCGGTGGGATTCGGCGCGGATCCGACCGCCGTGCTGTGGCGGGCCACCACCCGGGACGGCCACGAGTACGCGGTCAAGCTCAGCGGCGGCGGCACCCCGGCCGGGCTCGTGGTGGCCGCCGAGCTCGCCCGGCGGGGCGTACCGGGCGTGCCGGCACCGCTGGCCACCCGGGACGGGCGGCTCAGCGCCGTCCACGACGGACGCCGGCTCACCGTGGTGCCGTGGGTCTCCGACGAGCGGGCCTCCGCCGGTGGCATGCGCCCCGCCCACTGGCGTCGGTACGGCGCACTCCTCGCCGCCGCGCACGCGGCGCCGCTGACCGATGAGTTGGCCGGGCTGCCCCGCGAGGACCACACCCACGCCGCGATCGGGGCGGCGGTGCGGGAGACCGACCGGCGGCTGCGTGCGGTGGACGACTCCGCCGATCAGTGGACCCGGGAGGTGGCCGCCCATTGGCGGGCGGCCGCCGCCGACACGGCGCGGCTGCTGGACCGGGTCGACCGGCTGGGCGCCGAGCTGCGGGCCCGGCCGGCCGAGCTGGTGGTCTGTCACGGCGACCCGCACCTGGGCAACGTGCTGCTCGGCCTGGACGGGGAGCTGTGGCTGATCGACTGGGACGATGCGGTGCTCGCGCCCCGGGAACGCGACCTGATGTTCGTGCTCGGCGGCGGGTCGGTCTTCGCCTTCGACAGCCAACTGGACGAGGCAGCCTTCCGGGCCGGCTACGGCCCGGTCGAGCCGGACCCGGTCCGGCTCGCGTATCACCTCGGCGCCCGGGCGCTCGACGACCTGTGGAGCTGGTCGGCGGAGGTGGCCGACGCCGGCCGGTCCGAGGCCGATCGGGTCCGGGCCCTGCGGATCGTGGAGGGGCTGCTGTCGCCGTCGGGTCTGGTGAGCCTTGCCCAGGGCGCGCTGCGCGACCTGGGCCGCTGGGCCGGGTGACGGGCCCGGCCGTTCAGCACTCGGCCAGCTGCGGGGCGTCCGCGAGCTGGCGGGGGTGCCGGGCCGCGCCGAGGCTCTTCGCCTGATACATCGCCGCGTCGGCCTGGCAGAGGGCGTCGGCCAGTTGGGTTGGACAGTGCACCGGGGCGAGCCCGACGGAGGCGGTCACCTGCACGGTGCGGGCGCCGAGCGGGATCGGCGCGGCGAGCGCCTCGCACAGCCGGCGGGTGGCCTGCTCGATCCACCGCCGGTCCACGGTGGGGCTGGCCAGCAGCCCGGCGAACTCGTCCCCGCCGAGCCGGGCGACCAGGTTGTCCCCGGCGAACGCGGACAGCCGCTGCGCCACGCTGACCAGCACCTGGTCGCCGGCCGCGTGCCCGTAGCGGTCGTTGACCAGCTTGAAGTCGTCGAGGTCGAGCACGATCGCCACCAACGGCTGGCCGGCGGCGTCGGTCAGCAGCGCCGCGGCCAGCCGATAGAAGGCCCGCCGGTTCGGCAGGCCGGTGAGCGGGTCGTGGCTGGCCGCGTGCCGCTCGGCCGCCAGCTCGGCCTGAAGCAGCTCCATCTCCGCCTCCGCCCGCAGTGCCCGGCGGCGTAACTGCCAGGCGGAGACGAGGGCACCGGCGGCAGAGATACCGGAGGCGATGGTCATCGGATCCGGCACGAGCCCTCCTTCACCCCAGCTGTCGGCCTCGCCGGACGGCATCCGAGCCGACGGGCCAGACCGTGTTCTTCCTGGTCATAACCGGTAGCAGGGTGACCCACAGTAAACGGATGGGTACGCCACATGTGCGCTATCATGCTCGCTGTCCATTGCAGATGCAATAGCAGATGCACGTGCATTTTCAATCCTCAGCCGGCAGAATCCCGTCGCCACCCACCGCTCCTCCCCGCGGCATCGGCGGCTCTTCGCATAGAAAGACGCCCCCATGCAGCAGCCCCAGAACGGCGTACCCATCAGCGACCTGCCGCCGCTGCGATGGCAGAAGAGCCATCGCAGCAACCCGAGCGGCAACTGCGTCGAGCTGGCCGAGTTGCCTGACGGCACCGGCATCGCGCTACGCAACTCCCGGCACCCCGAGGGCCCAGCGCTGATCTACACCGTCGACGAAATCGCCGCGTTCGTGCTCGGCGCCCGCGACGGCGACTTCGACAACCTGATCGCCGGCCGTAAACTCCATCGACCGAACTGACTCGGGCGCCCGGAGGAGTTCACCTCACCGAGGGTCCATGGCATGCTTACACGTCGGCCGGATGAGGTGTCCGGCCAGGACAGTCGGCAGGTGAGGAACGGCCAGGTGACGACGGTGTCCGTCGAGGAAGGTCCGACCAGCGGGCCGACAGTGCTGCGCATGCTGCTCGGGGCGCAGCTGCGCCGGCTTCGCGAGGGTGCCGGAGTGAGCCGGGAGAGCGCCGGCTGGGAGATCCGCTCCTCGGAGTCAAAGATCAGCCGAATGGAGCTGGGCCGGGTCGGCTTCAAGGAACGCGACGTCGCCGACCTGCTCACCCTCTACGGCGTCACCGCCGTCAAGGAGCGGGAGGCGCTACTCAAGCTGGCCCGCGACGCGAACAGCCCCGGCTGGTGGCACCGCTACGGCGATGTGCTGCCCACCTGGTTCCAGTCATACCTGGGGCTGGAGGCCGCCGCGGCGCTGATCCGCACGTACGAGGTCCAGTTTGTCCCCGGCCTGCTCCAGACCCCCGAGTACGCCCGGGCGGTGATCCTGCTCGGCCACCCGGGCGCCCCGACGGCGGAGCTCGATCGCCGGGTGAACCTGCGGATGGAGCGCCAGCGGGTACTGCGCCGCGGCGACCCGCCCCAGCTCTGGGCGGTGCTCGACGAGGCCGCCCTGCGCCGGCCGATCGGCGGCGTCGAGGTGATGCGCGCTCAGTTCGACGCGCTGATCGAGGCGACCGCGCTGCCGCGCGTCCGGCTGCAGATCGTCCCCTTCGACGCCGGCGGCCACGCCGCCGCCAGCGGCGCGTTCAGCATCCTCCGTTTCGGTGACGAGGACCTCCCCGACATCGTCTACATCGAACAGTTGACCAGCGCCATCTATCTCGACAAGCGCGACGACCTCGACTACTACGCGGTGGCCATGGAGCGGCTCTGTGTGGAGGCCGCGCCCCCGGAGCGGACCCGCGAGCTGCTCACCCGGATCCGCGACGAGCTCTACCCGGGCTGACCGGTTCTCAGGCGCCCGGCGGCCGCGGGAGGCCCTCGTTCGCGTACCTATTTCCCATTGACCCCCACCGACCAGCGCGGGTAGCCTCTGGATCGATCCAGTTACTGAATCGATCCAGAGGGAATGCCGGTGAAGCCGACCCTGCAGGACGTCGCGGACGCGGTGGGCGTGTCCCGGAGCACTGTCTCCAATGCCTACGGCCGGCCCGACCAGCTCTCGGTCGCGCTCCGCACCAAGATCCTCGGCGCGGCGCGGCGCCTCGGCTACCCGGGCCCCAACCCGACCGCCCGCTCGCTGCGCCGCGGGGTCGTCGGCGCCATCGGCGTGCTCTTCACCTCCCGGCTGTCGTACGCCTTCACCGATCCGTTCGCGGTGCGCTTCCTCGCCGGGGTCAGCGAGGCGGCCGAGCGCCACGGCGGCAACCTCCTGCTGGTGCCGCTGCCCGCCGAGCGGGCCCAGTTCCGGGTCGCCATCGACAGCGCCGCCGTCGACGGCTTCTGCGTCTACTGCGCCGGCGACGAGGACTGGGCCCTGGCCGCCATCCGCGACCGCGGGCTGCCGTACGTCACCACCGCCCCCCGAGCGGACGCCGGCCCGGCGGACCGCTACGTCGGCATCGACGAGCGGGCGGCCGCACGGTCCGTCGCCGACCACGTCGCCGCGCTCGGTCACCGCCGGGTGGCTCTCCTCGGCGACACCGTGCTGCCCGACGCCCCCTGCGGGCCGCTCCGCCTGGCCGCGCCGAGCGACGCCCGGCACCCGATGACGCGCGGCCGGCTCACCGGATTCGCCGAGGCGTTCGCCGCCGTCGGCGTGGACTGGCCCGCCATCACCGTGCTCAACGCCACCGGCAACAGCCGGGCCGCCGGCGCCGCAGCGGTCACCGCCGCCCTGGCCGTCGACCAGCCACCCACCGCCGTGCTGGCCTGCTCCGACGTGCTCGCCCTCGGGGTGCTCGACGCGCTCGCCGAGGCCGGCCCGCGGCTGGCGTTTCCCGTCTCGGTCACGGGCTTCGACGACATCGCCGAGGCTGCCACCGCCGGGCTCACCACCGTGCGGCAACCAGCCGAGGAGAAGGGTCGGCTGGCCGCCGCACTGCTGCTCGAACCGCCGGCCGAACCGGCCGACGGGCACGTCCTGCTCCCCACCGAACTCGTCGTCCGTACCTCCACTGGTCCCGTCACAAGGAGCTGACCATGGAACACTCCACCGGTTCCGTCCTCGCCGTTGACGCCGTGACCCGTCATGTCAACTCAGCCCGCCCCGATGCGCCGGTCCGCCCCGACCGGCCCGCGCGCCCGCTGCTGGCCCCCGTCCGGCTGGCCGCCGCGGGCGCCCTGCGCCGGCTCGCCGACCTCATGGAACCCCGCCCGGCATCCGCATCCTCCTGCTGCCCCTGATTCGCTGCCGACGGGTCGTCCGGGTGGCAGGCACCGGACGATCCCACCGCAGATTCGCCCCCTTGGGCCGCAATCGGGCACTGGGTTGGTGCGAGGCGTGGATCACCAGGCAGACTGGGATCATTATGTCGCCGTTCACGCCTACGCTGCGGCTGCACGATCGGTACGTCCTGCGCGAGCGCATCGGCCTCGGGGGGATGTCCGAGGTGTGGCGCGCCGACGACGAGGTGCTGCACCGCCCCGTCGCGGTCAAGGCCCTCGCCACGCAGCTCGCCGCCGACCCACAACTGCGCGCCACCATCCAACGCGAGGCCCGCGCCGCGGCCCGGCTCACCCACCCGCACGTCACCCAGGTGTACGACTATGCCGAGGCCACCCTGCCCGACGGCTCCCTGGTGCCGTACCTGGTGATGGAACTGGTGGAGGGGCACACCCTCGCCGACCGGGTGACCGGTGGGCCGCTCGCCTGGCCGGAGGCGGTCCGGCTGGCCGGTCAGGTCGCGGCCGCCCTCGCCGCCGCGCACCGGATCGGCGTGGTGCACCGGGACATCAAACCCGGCAACGTGATGCTCACCGAGACCGGCGCGAAGGTGCTCGACTTCGGCATCGCCACCCTCGCCGGGCCCCGGCACCCCCTCGCCGGCCAAACCGGTGAGCTGCTGGTAGGCACCCCCGCGTACTTCGCCCCGGAACGGATGACGCCCGGCCCGCCGAATCCGGCCAGCGACGTGTACGCCCTCGGCGCGCTGCTCTACCGCACCCTCACCGGACGGGCGCCGCTGCCCGTTCAGACCTGGCAGGACGTGCTCGACGTGCAGGCCCGGCAGGCGCCGGTGCCGCCGCTGCACGTCCCCGGGCTCCCCGCCGACCTCGCCGAACTCATCCTGGCCTGCTTGTCCGTGGACCCGGATCGGCGGCCCACCGCCGCCCAGCTCGCCACCCGGTTCGGCGCCGGCCAGCCGGCCGACCCATCGACCGCGATTCTGCCGATGTTCAACCGGCCCGCGCACCCGCCGACGCTCATCGACCGGTCTGCCGCGCCGGTGCGTCCGGGCCCGCCGGCGGCCCCGCCGCGCCCACCCAGCTGGTCGAACCGGCTCCTCGTCGGGCTGGTCGCGGCCGGGGTGGCGCTCCTGCTCGGACTGGTCGGCACGCTGCTGCTCGACGACGGCTCGGAGTCGCCGCGGGGTGCCGGCTCGGCCACCACCGCCCCCGCCGACGAGCCCGCGCCGGAGTCGTCGGACGCCTCGGAGCCGCCGGCCACCACCGCCCTACCGGTGCCGGTCACCGCGCGCCAGCTCGCCGCCCAGTTCGCCGACCTGATCGCCCAGGCTGAGGCCGTCGGGAAGATCGACCGCAAGACCGCCGAAGGCCTGCGGAAGAGGGCCGCCGAGCTGGAGCGGGGCAAGCCGAAGGACGGCGCCAAGCGCCTCGCCGACCTGCGCGAACGGGTCGCCGATGCCGCCGACGAAGGGAAGATCGACGACGGCACCGCCGCCAACCTGCAGGGCCTGCTCGACGTCTACGAGCAACTGCGCGGCGACGGCTCCGACGAGGGCTGACCCAGGACCGATCCGAAAGGACCCCTCCCTCCTGGGAGGGGTCCTTTCGTATTCGCCCCCTGCCAGCACGGGCGCTGGGAGAAATTCCTGGAATGAGGATGAGACTCGGCATTGCGGTGGTCCTGGTGCTGCTGGCGGGGGCGTGTACCGAGCCGGCACGGGTGGTTCCGCGTCACTCCGCCGCCCCGCGCGCCACGTCCCCGGCTCCGGGCCCGAAGAACCAGCTCACCGTGGTGGCCGCCGGGGATCTGCTGGTGCATCCGCCGCTCACCGAGCAGGCCGCCGCCGACGCGCAGGCGGCGGGTCGCGGCGGCCACGACTTCAGTCAGGTACTCGCCGCGATCCGTCCCCGGGTGAGCGCCGCCGACCTCGCCATCTGCCACATGGAGACACCGCTGGCGGACCCGCAGGGTCCGTTCACCGGATGGCCCGCGTTCAGCGTGCCCCCAGAGTTGGCCGACGCGGCGGCCTGGGCCGGCTTCGACACCTGCTCCACGGCATCCAACCACTCGCTGGACACGGGCCTGGAGGGCATCACCCGGACCCTGGACAACCTGGACCGGGTCGGGCTGCGGCATGCCGGCACGGCCCGCAGCGCGGAGGAGGCGGCCCGGACGAACATCCTCGACGTGGCGGGTGTGAAGGTCGCCCAGTTGTCGTACTCGCTGAGCTTCAACGACATCCCGCTGCCCGAGGGCAAGCCGTGGGCGGCGAACCTCATCGACCCGGAAGCCATCCTCGCGGCGGCACACCGGGCGCGAGCGGCGGGCGCGGAGATCGTGATTCTCTCCATGCACTGGGGGACCGAGTACCAGAACGCGCCGAACGACGACCAGCTGGACCTGGCCCGACAGTTGCTCGCCTCGCCCGACATCGACCTGATCATCGGGTGCCACGTTCACGTCGTACAGCCGTTCGAGAAGATCGGCCGGAAGTGGGTCGCCTACGGTATGGGCAACCTCACCGCCCGGTTCGACGACGGTTCCCCGGAGAACACGCAGGACGCCGTGGTGCCCGAGTTCACCTTCACCCGTACCGCCTCCGGCGGCTGGGAGGTCACCAGCGTGAGTGTGCTGCCGACCTGGATGGAGTACCACCCGGCGGCTCGCGTGGTCGACCTGGTCGGCGCGGCCAAGGATTCGGCGCTGCCCGCCGACCAGCGGGCGCACTACGCCGAGATCGAGAAGCGGATCAACGGGTACGTGGACATGCTCGGCGCCCTCGAGGCAGGGCTGCGCCCGATCTCCTGACGGCCCCGAGGGCGGCTCGGTGACCGTGACGGAGCGCCCTCCGCCACGGTCACCGACCTGGCCGAACGGTCAGTCAGGACCCGCCCGTCCGCCCGCTGTGGTCGCTCAGACCAGGCCGTGTGCGAGCATCGCCTCGGCCACCCGCCGGAAGCCGTTGATGTTCGCGCCGGCCACATAGTCGCCGGGCAGGCCGTACTCCTCAGCGGTCGCCCAGCAACGGGCGTGGATGTCCCGCATCGTCTCCCGCAGCCGCTGCTCCGACCGGACAAAGGTCCACGAGTCCCGGCTGGCGTTCTGCTGCATCTCCATCCCGCTCACCGCCACGCCGCCGGCGTTCGCCGCCTTGCCCGGGGCGAACCTCACCCCGGCCCCGGCCAGGATCCGGACCGCCTCCGGAGTGGTGGGCATGTTCGCCCCCTCGACCACCGCGACACAGCCGCCGGCCACGAGATCCGCGGCCTCCGCGCCGCCGATCTCGTTCTGCGTCGCGCAGGGCAACGCCAGATCGCAGGGCACCTCCCAGACGGAACGACCGGAGACCGCCACCGCACGCGGCACGTGCTTGGCGTAGTTGTCGAGCCGGACCCGGCGCTCCTCCTTCAGCTCGCGCAGCAGCTCCAGGTCGATGCCCTCCTCGTCCACCACGTAGCCGTCCGAGTCGGAGCAGGCCACCACCCTGCCGCCGAGCTGGTGCACCTTCTCGATGGCGTAGATCGCCACGTTGCCCGAGCCGGAGACCACCACCCGCTTGCCCTCCAGGCTGTCCCCGGCCTGCGCCAGCATCTCCTCGGCGAAGAAGACCGCGCCGTACCCGGTGGCCTCGCGGCGCACCTGCGCGCCCCCGTACGTCAGGCCCTTGCCGGTGAGCACTCCCGACTCGTACCGGTTGGTGATCCGCTTGTACTGGCCGAACAGGTAGCCGATCTCCCGGCCGCCTACCCCGATGTCGCCAGCCGGCACGTCGGTCTCCGCGCCGATGTGCCGGTACAGCTCGGTCATGAAGCTCTGGCAGAAGCGCATCACCTCCCGGTCCGAGCGGCCCTTCGGGTCGAAGTCCGCACCGCCCTTGCCGCCGCCGATGGGCATGCCGGTCAGCGCGTTTTTGAAGATCTGCTCGAAGCCGAGAAACTTCACGATGCCCAGGTACACGGACGGGTGAAAGCGCAGGCCACCCTTGAACGGGCCCAGCGCGCTGTTGAACTCCACCCGGAAGCCGCGGTTCACCCGGATCCGGCCGCGGTCGTCCTCCCACGGCACCCGGAAGATGATCTGCCGCTCCGGCTCGCAGATCCGCTCGATGATCTGGGCGTTCGCGTACTCAGGGTGACGGGCCAGGGCCGGACCGATACTCTCCAGCACCTCCCGTACCGCCTGGTGGAACTCGGGCTCACCAGGGTTGCGCCTGACCACGTTCGCGAACATTTTCTCGACGGTTTCCGGCATTACCGACACGTCCTTTCCGGTCACCGGGGCAGCCCGGTCGTCCTCACCGCATCGGTCCGCGCTGACCGTCAGCGGATACCATAATCACCCACGTCCGGTTGACTGGTCAGATGAGCGAGATCTGGGACGCGGTCCGAGCCTCCCGCGGCTGGTTGGACGCCGCCAACGGCACCGGGGACACCGAATTGACCTGCCGCATTCTCAAGCTGACCGAGGAGGCCGGGGAGGCGGCCGCCGCCTGGATCGGGACGCTCGGGCAGAACCCACGCAAGGGCGTGACCCACACCCGCGAGGACGTCGCGGCGGAGCTGGCGGATGTGGTGTTCACCGCACTCGTCGCGATCGAGAGCCTGGGACTGGACGCGCGGTCCGCGGTGTCCGCATGCGCGGCCAAGGTGCAGTCCCGGCTGATCTGACCGGCCTGCGTGTTTCTTGCGGTTTCGGGGGTGGGCCGGGTCCGCGTTTGGTTGCTCTGCGGGGTGTGGCCCACCGGTCCGCGTTAGGTTGCGGTCCGCGCGTGTGGCCCGGCCCGAAAGTGTGGTCTTTGCGTGTCGGGTGGGTGGTGATCGACTCGGTGTGCGGGATGTCGTGGTGTCGGTG